>JBBRTR010000302.1:0-1505 GCA_038244215.1 Bacteroidales bacterium | reverse complement strand
ATTGAAGAAATAAACTACGATGCCGATATTGAAAAAACATTGCTGGGTTTGGGATTTTCGCGCGAAGATTTTTCCCGAAAAACATCCGAATTCAGTGGTGGATGGCGGATGCGTATTGAACTGGCTAAAATTCTTCTCCGCCGACCTGACGTTATTCTACTTGATGAACCGACTAATCACCTCGATATAGAATCCATTCAGTGGCTGGAAGATTTCCTGATTAATTCAGCCAAAGCTGTTGTAATTATTTCACACGACAGAGCATTTGTAGATAATATCACAACACGTACCATCGAGGTAACCATGGGTCGGATTTACGACTACAAAGCCAAGTATTCACATTACCTCGAATTACGCAAAGAACGCCGTGAGCAGCAACAAAAGCAGTTTGAAGAGCAACAGAAAATGATTGCTGAGAACATGGATTTTATCGAACGGTTTAAAGGAACTTATTCCAAAACCAATCAGGTGCAGTCACGGGTAAAAATGTTGGAAAAACTGCCGGTTTTGGAAGTTGATGAAGAAGATACTTCTGCATTACGCTTAAAATTTCCGCCTTCTCCCCGATCAGGAAATTATCCGGTAACAGCTGAAAGTGTAGGTAAAATCTATGGAGAAAAAAGAGTTTTTGCCGATGCTAATTTTATGATTGAGCGTGGTGAGAAGATTGCGTTTGTGGGTAAGAATGGCGAAGGAAAATCAACCTTAGTGAAAGCCATCATGATGGAAATTCAGCACGAAGGAAAACTTACGCTCGGCCATAACGTGAAAATCGGATATTTTGCACAAAATCAGGCTTCTTTACTGGATGAAAACCTGACAGTATTCCAAACTATTGACGACGTGGCAGTCGGTGATATCCGAAATAAAATCCGCGATTTGTTGGGTGCTTTTATGTTTGGAGGTGATAGTTCAACAAAAAAAGTAAAAGTACTTTCCGGTGGTGAACGTCAACGACTTTCCATGATAAAATTATTGCTCGAGCCCGTCAATTTATTGATTCTGGATGAACCAACCAATCATTTAGATATGAAAACAAAAGATATTCTGAAGCAAGCTTTGGTTGATTTTGATGGAACTTTAATCGTCGTTTCACACGACCGTGATTTTCTGGATGGTTTGATAACCAAAGTTTACGAATTCGGCAATCAAAAAGTTACTGAACATCTGGAAGATATTTATGGATTTCTGGCCAAAAAGAAAATGGAGAGTTTGAGAGAAATGGAAAGAAAATAATTCATTGTTTTTAACTAAATATATTGCTAAGATAATAGATTGGAAGCCGTATAAACGGTCTTAATTTCAGAATTTCATCTATCATGATTGACGAGATTTTAAATATCATCAGTATCCATCAAATCAATCAGATCTTCGTAATAATGTTTTATAAACAGATTAGAAACGGTGCGTTGTAAAAATACCGGTTCGGTAATCTGTATATGACTCCTATCAATCTGAACTCCGGCAATACCATTTTCATCTTCGGCAATATAACCATATTCATT
>JBBRTR010000301.1:0-1513 GCA_038244215.1 Bacteroidales bacterium | reverse complement strand
TCGTCCTAATTCGTAATCCGGATTGTTAGGAAGTCCATAATAAGTTTTATGGCCACCTAAATTGAAACTGAACGGTTGGAAATCGCAAGCTGCACCTAAACTATCAGGATAATTTATAACTGAAAGATTTGTATTTGTTGCACTTACGGTACTATTACAATAGAGATAATCAAAACAACTATCAGGAAAGCCATATATACTACTCATGTAAATTTTATCATCAGGCCCTCTCTGTAATAAACCCATAATATCGGGATCAACAAGTGTAAAAAGTGTGTCTGCGCTTGATAAGAAATTGGTGGCATTGAGATCGTATTGTACAAGGTACGAAATGTCTGCGTTTATTCCTTGTTGAACTGAAGTGGTATAAATTTTACTTTCATCCGGTGAAATTGCAAAACTCCAATAAAATTTTATTGTTGATGATGTTGAAAACGGGCTAAGTTGCTGAAAATTTGAAAGTACTCCGGTGCATCTATCAAAGTCAAATTTCTCAATTAGGTTTTGCTGGGTAACTGAAAATAAATTAATTCCTGATTTTGTAAATTTATTTCGTTGGAAACTAGATGTTGTAGGTGTTCCAATACTTTGAATGAATGGTCCGGATAATCCTGACGGATTTAAGAGGTAGATATAAAAATCATTATTAGGAATTGAATTACTCCATTTAGTACAAATAAACCACCAATCACGACCATTCCCATGTTTAATTGCTGCAAGACCATCACTTACCTGAAAGTTTTGTAATGGCACATTTTTCTGAATTACTTTTCCCAAACCACCATTATAACTCAGATCTACCAAACTATAACGTAATCCAATTGTAGGCGATACTACACCTGCTGTAAATACATAAAACTGGTTAATGTTTCCGGGATTGGGGACAATAATCATTTCTTGATACCAAAGCATCGACCGTAAGCTATCTCCATTTTGCATTTTTTGATGGTTTTTAGAAACCAGATAGCCAAAATTGTAAATATAAGGCGGATTTGGAGCAAGCCAAATATCAATGTTAGGGGAGCCTCCATAAAACAAAAGATCCCCCAAGCTATCGCAAATACTCACGCATGTTCCTCGTACTCTTAAAATACTTGAATCTGCAACTGGATTACTAAGATTTCTAAAATCAATTCCTGCACTATCCCCAAATGCCCAATAACGATCGGTAAACTGAGCTTGCGAGTTTGCACAGCTTGCGATTAATAAAATGGTGAGGAGGCATATTTTATTTTTCACCTAAAATCAATTTTTTACAAACTTCATTGTTAACATTTCTTTTTCGGTACTTAACCTCACCACATACATCCCATCAGCATAAGAACTCATGATAGCATTATAAGTATAATACTCAGAATCCAATGTCCCTGCATCCGACAATACAGCTTGACCATTCATATTGAAAATTTGAAGAATATAGTTTTTTCCTCTTAAGCCTTTGGCATTTATAAAAGCTGTTTGCCAAGGGGAATCATAATAAACAACAATATTATTTTTATAAGATTCAAGTTCT
>JBBRTR010000300.1:0-1583 GCA_038244215.1 Bacteroidales bacterium | reverse complement strand
TTGCTGTGTAAAATAAGCACCTGCGGCCCATTTGGCAAATGGTGAAAAAAACGGACGGTCAAAGGATAAACCTCTTGTATAATTCTTACCTCCAAGGATATCAAAATGGATATTTGTACGGATATACGTATTTCGGATATTCGGAATCGTATAATTTGTATTCAGGTAGTTTGAATGCTCTGTATAGTTTCTGGAATAAACATTTTGAAATTCATGGCCCAGACCCATGAAGTTTTTATCGGTCAAATCAATCGTAATACCCGAAGTAGAAGCTGAACCACGTGGTAAGATGCTCCAAATATCCAATACACGAATAAAAATATCAACAGAATCGGATTTGGTTGCTGTCGTTTTAACGTAAAATGAAACATCACGAATATATTCCCTGGTACGTACCAAACGCTCTGATTCTTTAACAAGCAACGAATCGAACACCTGGTTTTGACTAATCAGCAGCAGGTTTCGGATAGCAATAGGTAACGATTTTATGTGTAAGTTATTTCCGGTTTTTGAGAGGAAATTTAGATGAGCATCAATGGTGTCGCCAATTGAAAAACCAAATGGATCAAGTGTTTCAATGTTAATATGCCTGATTACTTTCCCTTCAAACGCACTGTATGGGCGATAAATCAGTCTCTTTTTATGTTTTAGCTTGCCCGTGGAAGCGGTTTGTGCAGACTTAAATAATGCACCATAAACAAACTTAGTAAACTTGCTTCGTTTCGAATAAGTTTGAATTTGCTTGTAAATAAGTGTTGAATCTTTTTTGGGTGAAGTTTGCTGCGAAAATGCAAAATCACTTATTATAACCAGAAACAGAAAAAGGAGGATAATATTTTTGAACCGCATTTGCATCTGCCATTTTTGAATATTTTGAAATCGCCCATTTAGAACTTGATTGTTTTGATATATAATCACGCTAAATAATCAGCTTTTTAAATTACCACTTCGTAATAAACGGAGTAAGATATCGGTTAAATTCATCGGGTTGCTCAAGATTTGACAGATGTCCGGCTTTAGCAATACTACAGAACTCTGAATTTAAAATATTTAGATTTAAAAACTCCGCCTGTGCCATTGGGGTAACAGTATCTTCTTCTCCACAAAGAATTAGTACCGGAATAAGTATTTCATTCAATGATGAACACATTTCCGAACGTTGTGCCAAGGCATTTAATGTTCCCGTAATAGTAATGGGTAAAGTTGAGAGAATGATGTTTCTTATTTTCTCAACCAATTCTTTTTTAGTATTTAACGAATCCGGGCAAAAAACATTTTTGACAAAAGCATTTGCAAAATCTGTTACTCCTTCCGCATTAATCTGATCGATCGTTTTATAGCGTTTTTCTTTCCCTTCCTGCGAATCGGCAATGCATTGGGGATCGCTTAATATGATCGCCTCAAATCTATCAGGATAACGGTTGACAGCATTCAATAAAATGTATCCACCCATTGATAAACCACAGGCAACAGCCTTTTCGATCTGCAAAACATCCATCATTTCTATTAAATCATCAGCAAACAAACTAATACTCATATTTTCTTCTCCGGCAGTTGATTTTCCAAATCCCCTAATATCGTAG
>JBBRTR010000299.1:0-1584 GCA_038244215.1 Bacteroidales bacterium | reverse complement strand
TATGGCCATGCGTAAAATGTTGGATAGAACGTATGAAATAAGCGAACTGGTACTTAACCATCCGAGGGGAATTCTTATGCAGATTGATGATAAGCTGAATTTCGATGACCTGGTCCAAAAGTTTTCGTCGCAGGCGGATTCCATTAAGGCCGCAGCCAAACCCACTGAGCCGGTTCATTTCAGTATTTCTACAATAAAAATAGTTGAAGGTGAGTTTCGGTATGTCGAAAGAGTAACACCTATAAACTATTCCATTAAACGAGTAAATATCGAAAGCTCTGGAATTCATTGGGATACGGATACCATTGCCGCAACATTCTCATTTCTTTCGGGTATAGGCGGAGGCGCCATGCAGGGAAACTTTACCATTAATGTTAAAAAACTGGATTACCGACTGGCTATTGATATTCAGAAATTTGATCTGGATATTTTAAATCAGTACCTGATTGATTTAACTAACTACGGGTACTTCACCGCTAATCTGGATGCAAAACTTAAGGTAAAGGGCAGTTTTAAAGAAGCTCAGAATGTTACGTTTACAGGTCTTCTGGCTATAAATGAATTTCATGCGGGCAAAAAGCCAAAAGAAGATTATGCTTCTTTTGACAAACTGACATTAGCTGTTCTCGAACTCAGCCCGAAAAATCGCAAATACCTTTTTGATTCGGTTTCCCTCAGCAACCCTTATTTTAAATATGAGCGGTACGAAACATCCAGTAACCTGATGAAAATGTTTGCCAATGCCAAATCTGGTGGTTCTACAGCACAATCGTCCTCTGATCAGTTCAACCTGGTGCTGACAATCGGTAACTATATTAAAAATTTATCGAAGAATTTTTTCAGGAGTAATTACAAGGTTAACAGATTGGCAATTTACAGCGGCAACCTCGAATACAATGACTATTCTTTAAGCGAAAAATTCGCCATCAAGCTTAACCCGCTATTTATCGTGGCCGATTCACTTACTAAAAATCAAAAACGGGTGGGTGTGTTTTTCAAAACAGGTATTCAACCTTACGGCAATGCCAATGTGAACCTGAGCATCAATCCGAAAGATAGTTCAGATTTCGACCTGGAATATCATCTCCACAAATTACCTGCTTCCATGTTTAATCCATACGCTGTTACATATACTTCGTTTCCACTCGACAGGGGAACTATTGAACTTAATGGCTCGTGGCATGTACGGAACGGAAATATACAAAGCGACAATCACCTGGTTATTATTGATCCACGTTTAACGACGAGGTTGAAAACTAAAGGGCTTGAGCGGAAACCTGCAAGGCTTATCATGGCGCTAATCCGCGAGCGGGGCAATGTGATAGATTACGAAATTCCAATTACAGGCGATTTGAAAAATCCTAAATTTCATCTGAAAGATGTTATTTTTGATGTGCTCGGGAATATTTTCGTAAAACCGGTAACCACACCATACAGGATAGAAGTAAAAAACATCGAAGCTGAAATAGAAAAATCCCTGACTATGAAGTGGGATATGCGGACCAGCACACTCATGCGGGTACAGGAAAAGTTTATAAAAAAAATGGCTGATTTCCTTGTTGAAAATCCTGAAGCATCTATTAC
>JBBRTR010000298.1:0-1631 GCA_038244215.1 Bacteroidales bacterium | reverse complement strand
TCCACAGTTTCTCCTTTCTGAAGCGGTAAAGTACCTGGATCGATACTTTTCACTACTTCAGCAAAATAAGTCGATGAAAAATCTGGTTTAAATTTATCTTCCGAATAATGATGATGAATTCCGTTTCCCATCCAAATCCTTTTCAGATAGGTAGTTAGATGCTCAAAATCAGTCGATTTACGGTCACCTTTATAATTTACATAAACGGCTTCCAAAATCCTGCGTACACATAAGTTGAACTTGTTATTCTGGTCGTACAAAATATCACGACCTTCGAGAGCAGCCTGATTGAGGTAATAAACCAGTTCTTTTTGTTTCAAGCTCAGTTTGTCAAAATCAGGAACCTGATACCGTAGAATTTCGATATCCGCAAATTTATCTACTGAATATTTAAAATTTTCAGCTTTCGGTGTGGTTTCTTTATGCGCTCCACAAGCCATCATCAATGCTGTCATAAAAATAAGGATTATCTTTTTCATAAAAAATGAATTATTTGAATTAAAACGAATGAAAGGAATTAATGTTTTGGATTACAAAAATAGAATATTTTTTGATAATTCATGCAATTTCATGATTATTAATTATTTAAAATTGAATAATTTTTCAACCATCAAATTGACTGATTCCTAACAAACTAAATACTTATATTCGTAAAATTTCAGACTATTAACGATGTTATTTATTCGTAACAGTTAGGTGCTTTTTGCACAAATATCTTACATTTGTGCAATATTCAAAGTCTTTTATATTAAATTTGAACGAAAATTAATCAAATTTGTTTCAATAAAGCTAATTAGTCCCTTAAAAAATAAAATGAACAAAAACGAAGTATTTGAACTAAGATTAAAAGCGTTGCAGGAATTAGAAGACAATGCGGCACACCGTCAGCATTTAAAAGGAAAACTAACTGCACGCGAAAGAATTAACGTACTCTTTGATGAAGGTACTTTTTTTGAATTTGACGCTTTTGTTGCTCCTTCACAAACTCCGATAAGTAGTAAACAATCTAATTTTGGTGACGGTGTTGTTGTTGGACGAGGTCTGGTTCAGGGTCGCAGTGTTTTTGCTTATGCTCAGGATTTCACAGTTTTGGGCGGTTCTTTGGGGCATGCTCACGGATTGAAAATTGCCAAAGTTCAGGAAATGGCTTTGAAACTCGGGGCGCCGATTGTAGGTTTGATGGATTCGGGCGGTGCCCGTATTCAGGAAGGTGTAAAAAGTCTTTCGGCTTATGCAGTCATTTTTCGAAACAATGTACAGTCTTCGGGAATAATACCACAAATCAGTGCCATTCTGGGACCTGCAGCCGGTGGAGCCGTCTATTCTCCCGCATTGACAGATTTTATTTTTATGACAAATCAGACTTCGTACATGTTTGTTACGGGTCCTGATGTGGTAAAAGAAGTATTGAACGAAGATGTTGATATGGAAGGTTTGGGAGGTGGAAATGTTCATGCCAGCAAAAGTGGCGTTGCTCATTTCGTTTCGGACGATGAAGAACATTCCATCATGCTGATTCGTAAACTTTTGTCCTATATTCCATCTAATAATTACGAATCACTTCCTGTTTATAATTTAATAAAATCATATTCATCACGTCAGGGATTTCTGGATAATATTATTCCGGATGA
>JBBRTR010000297.1:0-1691 GCA_038244215.1 Bacteroidales bacterium | reverse complement strand
TTGAACATTTATTTCTTTTGCTACAAGGGTATTATCGATCCTGACTATTCCTTTGAATATTGAAGCATCATTGAATGTAGCAATTCCATTGAATGTTGATGTTTCATTTACAGTAATTTGTTTTGCCACAAGTGTCCCATCAATCCTCATAAACCTATTGTTAAAAATACCAACAAACAAGCCATTTGCAAAATCACCAAATTTAATGTAACTATTGCCATCATTGTTATTATCATTCATAACAAAATCCAAATTATGAGCTCCGCTTGTAGAATGGCTAACGAAGGCAACATCTCCGGCTTTTGACCCGGGTGCAAAATCATATCCGTTTTTTGCTATATCAATATGGAACTTGGTTTTTAGATCTCCAATTGTAAACTCCGGATACGTATCTTTATATATATGCGGTGTAGAAGTGGGAGCGGTTATCCCAATCCCTACATTTCCATTGAATATTGATGTACCATTTGCGGTTAAATTACCTCCTATTGTAGCAATACCGGTAGTAGTGAGGCTTGGAGCGGTTATAGTTCCGTTTAAAACTTTTAAATTCCGTGTTACCGTCAAATCACGACCTATGGTCCCATCATACACTGTATTCAGACTTTCAACCGGTTGATTTGTGAGTGTGCCAAAGACAGATAAGTCTGCAATTGATGCTCCAGAAGTATTTGTAAAAGTAAATTTAACATACCTGACGTTTAGTATCGAACCAGAAAAAGGTGTTGTAGCGGTCACCACCACAGGAGTAAATGTTACTCCGTCACTGGAGGTGGCATAGTTCCATGAGGATGGTACAGTAAAATTATAAGAATTACTTGCCGGGAAAACAGGAGCATTTATACCTATAATCGTGTACCAAGTAGTAAAATCAAGTGTTATAGTAAGCGTTTGTACCGCTGTTACGGGGTTATAAACACTACCATATGTACTTGTGGTACCGCTTGATGTACTGCCGTCGACTATATTTGACAGGTTGTTTATTACAAATGCTGACGAACTTATAGTTGCCAATTGTGAAATTCTTTGTGCTTTTGAAATTACTGATGAGCTAAGTAATACCAAAATAAATGTTACCAATAAATTAAAATTAGATTTTTTCATGGGTTTGAATATGGATTAGATTAGATTAGATTAGATTAGATTAGAAATTCGTGCCCTTCTTCCGTCGTTTCCAGACGACATTCGCGTAGCATTCAACTAACCATTTATTACACCAATGCCCGAAATCAGACAAACTTCCAATAAACTCTCCAATTTGGCGTAATTCCTGGTCCTTTTTTGATACTTTCTTTTCCAAGCGATGAAACGGCACGAACGCGTTCCGCCTTCGGCTGCACTTGAACAGCGCGCTGTCAAAGCGGAATTTTTAATAACGGCTATCGCCAGCGATACAGATTATATATAACTATAAATGAATGACACCATTATATTTGTCACTTCTCTCTCGATCGGAGCCGCCGAAGGCTTAAACAAAAATACCAATTCGGCTGTGTGCCGTTCAACTGAAGCCGCCAGGCGGAAGGCGTTCACACAGGCAAGCATTTTTTTTTGATTCGTTTCTTTTTTTGCGAAAAAAGAAATAAACAACAATAATGTATTTAAAACTTTTTTTTCCGTTTAGGGTAATTAAATTTGCATTATCTAATAAAAATAAGGAAATAATAGTCTTTAAGGTTAAAAGATAGATT
>JBBRTR010000296.1:0-1705 GCA_038244215.1 Bacteroidales bacterium | reverse complement strand
GTTCGGTTGTTGTTCCCGATTTTGAAATACAAATAATTCCGAACTTTTTGTTTTTCAACAGTTCCTGTAATTCAAAGAGGTAATCTTCACCGATATTTTGTCCGGCATACACAATGATAGGTGATTTGCGTTCTGTTTGTAACCAGTCGAAACTGTTTGAAAGCGCATCAATAACCGCTTTAGCTCCGAGATAACTTCCCCCGATTCCAATTATCACAACTACTTCGCAATTTTCACGAAGAATTTTAGCCGTGTTTTCAAGATCACTTAAATGAGCTTCATCAATTGATGTCGGTAAATTCAACCATCCCAGAAAGTCACTTCCTTTACCGGTTCCATTGTGCAATGCTGCAATTGCAGCCGTAATTTCAGCCTTGTATCCTGCTACTTTTTGTTCGGAAACAAATCCAAACGCTTTGTCGATAGATAATTTAATATGTTCCATATAAGTAAAATTTCTGCCCCTAATCCCAAAAGAAGGAACGAAGAACATTGTTAATATATTAAATGATTATTGAATGATACTATGCTATAAACAAATTCTTCCTTTAGGTAGTTCGAGAGTTTGATTATTATTTTAGTTTTTCAGTAAGTTTCCGAATTTCCATAATCGGTGAGCAACGGTTGTAGAGAATTTCGTAAATGGAATCAACAATCGGTATGCTAATCTGGTACTTTTCATTTAGTTCATAAATACATTTCGTGGCATAATATCCTTCTGCAATCATTTCCATTTCCAACTGCGCCGTTTTTACCGAATAGCCTTTTCCGATCATAGTTCCGAAAAGTCTGTTGCGGCTGAATTTAGAATAAGCTGTAACCAGTAAATCACCGAGATATGCTGATTCGTTTATATCACGATGCATGGGGTTGGTGGCGTTGCAGAACCGGTTCATTTCCTGAATTGCATTTGAAATCAATACTGCCTGAAAATTATCACCGTATTTCAAACCATGACAAATACCGGCTGCAATTGAATATATATTTTTCATTACGGAAGCATATTCGATTCCCATAATGTCATCGCTGATTGATGTACGTATAAAACTGGATGTAAAACGTTGTGCCAGCATTCTGGCTCTTTCGCGTGACGTACAACCAATTGTCAGATAGGAGAGTCTTTCGAGCGCAACTTCTTCAGCATGACAAGGTCCGGCCAGAACGGCAATATTATCTTTCGGAACTTTGTAAACTTCCTCAAAATAATCCGAAACAATCATATTTTCATCCGGAACAATTCCTTTAATAGCTGAAATAATAATTTTATTATCGAGCTGACGATGGAGTTTCTTTAAATGCTGTTTAAGAAATGGTGAGGGAGTCGCAAAAACCAAAATTTCCGAAGTGCGAACCAGTTTATTGATATCGTTTGTAAAATGAATCCGGTCTGTGTCGAACTTCACACCGGTGAGATAAGATGGATTTTTGCTTAAACGGATAAATTCATCAATCTGCTCCTGACGGCGCATATACCAATTGATTTCTTCAGAATTGGTAAGAGATATTTTTGCAATAGCTGTTGCCCAACTACCACCGCCAATTACACCGATTTTACTTTTTTCGTTCATTTCTTTTTAATTTAGTAAACAGGTAAACATTTAGGAAACAAGTTGACAAGTAAACGAGTACACAATTTAGGAAACAAGTTGACGAGTAAACGAGTTGACTAATTTCCTCGTTTCCTAGTTCACTTTTTTTCCTTTTT
>JBBRTR010000295.1:0-1761 GCA_038244215.1 Bacteroidales bacterium | reverse complement strand
TTTAGATTTCTACAAAACGGAAATATTCAATTTTACATTCTTTACGGAGTTGTATTTGTGAGTCTGGCCATTTTGATTCCGATATTTATTGACAAAATACTGATAATAATTAATTTCTTAAATCAATTATAATATGGTAAGCTTCATTCTTATCCTGATTACAAGTTTATTTTTCATGGGCATTGTCGTGCGCACGAAAAGTTTAGCGACAGGACGTAAAGGTCCGGGGATTTTTCAGCCTATGAAAGATATTTTCAGGCTTTGGAAAAAAGGTTCGGTGTACAGTAAAACCACAAGTTTTATTTTCAAAATAGCACCTACAGCCTATTTTTCATCAGTAATTATGGCCATTCTAATGATACCACATGGCACTAATCCTGGATTTATTTCGTTCGATGGCGACTTTGTAATGTTTGCCTATTTGCTCGCATTCGGCAAATTTCTCATGATTATATCTGCATTGGATACCGGTAGCAGTTTTGAAGGCATGGGTGCAAGTCGTGAGGCTTTATTTTCTATGCTTGTGGAACCGGCGTTCTTCGTTATCATGGGTTCATTTGCTTTATTTACAGGACATTTGTCTTTTGAAAGTATTTTTTATTATCTACATTACGGATCCAACATTTCGTATATGCTCGGAATTTTAGCTACGTTTGTTCTCGTAATGATTGCTTTAGTCGAGAATAGCCGAATGCCGGTTGATGATCCAAATACGCATCTCGAACTAACCATGATTCATGAAGTAATGGTTTTAGACAATAGTGGCTTTGATCTCGGAGTGATTATGTACACCACCAATTTGAAATTTGCTATGTACGGGGCAATAATCTCCAATCTTTTTATCGGACTTTTGCCATTGACAATTTCAATTCCACTGTTTTTTGCCATTCAGGCTTGTTTTGCAATTGCAGTCGGACTTATCGAATCTTTTATGGCACGTTACAGAATGGGGCACAATCCTCAGTTTATTTTCATTCTCACGTCAGTATCTTTATTGATATTTTTCGGAGTTCTACTAGTTTTGGGGAAATTTATTTAAGACAATTCAAAACATTAGCACATTATCTAATTATCACTTTAACTAATTAATTATGACAGACATATTTTTAATCGGATTAGCCATGACATTACTTTACATGAGTATTGCCAATCGGCTTGTTACCTATTTGCATATTTTGGTTTTGCAGGGCATTATTCTGTTCTGTGCGACTTATCTGACATTGACGAACATTAACACCGTCAATCTACTGTTTATCATGCTCGAAACCATTGTTTTCAAAGCAATTGCAGTTCCATGGTTTATAAGTTATATTATTAAGAAAAATAAAATCACTCGAGAAACAGAGCCTTATTTACCCAACTTTGTTTCGTTAATCATTGTCACGCTAATCATTGTGTCTGCAATAATTTTGTCAAGTTCCATTCAGGACAAAAACCTGGACAAAACCTTCTTCGTAGTAGC
Source organism: Bacteroidales bacterium (assembly GCA_038244215.1). GTDB lineage: Bacteria > Bacteroidota > Bacteroidia > Bacteroidales > Paludibacteraceae > Paludibacter. The sequence goes on along the minus strand of JBBRTR010000295.1, from coordinate 299 downwards.
ATTATCAACGTTATTCAGTGGTTTGTATCTTATTGTTTCCCGAAAAAAAATCATTACGCATGTTATAGGTTATCTAATTATTGAGAATGGCGTTTTCGTACTTTCTCTGGCTGTGGGAAATGAAATGCCCATGCTTGTTAACCTCGGCATTATGCTTGATATTTTTGCCAGTGTGCTTATTTTGGGTATTTTCTTTAATAAAATTGGTGACGTTATCAAGAATCCGGATGTAGACCTTTTGCGTAACCTAAAAGATTAATAAATATGATTGGTATATTTTTAATAGGAGTTTTAATCAT
>JBBRTR010000294.1:0-1798 GCA_038244215.1 Bacteroidales bacterium | reverse complement strand
CAATTCTAATATTAGTTCTACTTGTTCTACCCACGCTGGCGCAGGTCTGTGACCTGTGCCAAACATAGCTATTCTAATCAGTTGTTTCTAAATACTTTAATTTGGCACGGATTGCAAATCCGCGCCAGCAGGAGTTTGATCAATTTTAAAGTCGTATTTTAATTTGTAATATTCTTTTGTTCCTGCCCACCAGCCGAAGTCTTTTCGTTCTAGAAATACTCCAATTCCTTGTGATTGCCATTTTCTTGCAAGCATAACTTCGAATCTGTAATTAAATGGAACCAAATTTCTGTTTAATCCAAATGAACCAACAGTTGCAATTTTTGTTGAGTCAGGGAACAATGGTGGCGAACCAACAAACTCATAATCAATCAATCCAATTCTGGTTGCAAATGTTGAATCGTTTTTTAAATATGATAATGTTCCCCAGAAATAGCCTGGCAAATGTTTTCCATATAAAGTGTCGTTTGAATTATTCGTAATTTTAAAAAATGGTCCTTTGTAAAATTCGTCTCCTAAGTACTCTTTGTCAAGTTCTATTTTGATAGATTTCGGAGCTTCATAATAGTTGTTTATTCGAATGTAACCATTAATGGTTTTCTCTCCTTTCTCGTAAATGTCACCTTTTTTATAAAGTCTCTCCCCGTAATCAAATGAAACTGAAATTTCAGTATTCAACTCATTTCCTTTTAATACAAAACCATAGTCAATAGAGTCTTTCCCATATTTTTCTGTCTCAAATAAAAGCGAAATTGAGTACTTACCTTTGGATTTAAAAAAGTTTTTGGTTGAGAAGCGATATTCATTAGTTGAGTCTGAAAACAGCATTTGTGTTTTGTTTTCTGGAAGTTTTAACAAAATTCTCGACTTGAACGGTTTTAAAATTTCGTCTTCACATTCGTAGGAAAAGTTTATTTCATTTTGTCCATACAAAGTCAGACCTTTTACGAATAAAAGAGAAATCAGAAATAGTCGAGTTATAGTCCGTATCCGCTTCATTTTCTTTTTTTTATTACACTGACCGCTAACGACCAAGGCTAGCCGTCCACCGCCCTGCGGTGACCTGTCTGACTGCGGAACGCTGTCGGGCAGGTGGCTTGGCTAGCCGGTGTTAGCGGTTAGCCATTTTTATTGCCGTTTGATGTATTCGTTGTACTTCTTGTCCAATAACTTACAAAATTTCTCAATAGTCGTTTTTTGATTCGTTGTTGCGTTCATGCAATTTTGTTTCAATTTTTTATTGAACTCAACAACAATTGTTTTGTCATATTTTCCCGTTTCAATTTCTCCATCAATTTCAAATTCTAGCAATAAAATGTCAGCCCAAGTTTCCAAATCCTTGTCAGAAAAGCACTCTTTGTTGTCAAAGTAACTGGCAAATTCACAAGTTTTCTTTTCTATGTATTCCATTCCAGTTGCACCAAGTCCTTCTGAATATGAACTGTCTGATATTTTATAAGAATTCGTGATTACCCTAAAATAAAACCAACGTTTCAGAGTGTCTTTGCTTTCTAAATTTTCAAGTAAATCTAAAGGTTCGTCGTCTTTCAGCTTATATTTGTTGTAATATAGTTCGATCGCCATTTTAGGGGTCTTTGGGTCTTTTAAAAACTTATCAAAGTCACTTTTACGAACCGTTTTTATGTCTTTCTTTTCAGCTATAACACTGTCTTGTTTTTGAGTTGTCTGCGATACAGAGTCTTTCTTTTCGAGAAAATTTGAAGTGTTACTTTTTTGTCCGCAAGCAACGAAAATTAATGTCAGTCCAATAGTCAGTATATACTTCATTTTCTTTTTT
>JBBRTR010000293.1:0-1852 GCA_038244215.1 Bacteroidales bacterium | reverse complement strand
TTTTCTGAAAAAATGTGTACCTTGCGGTCGATTACTGAATTGTTAAATATGGATTCGGCAACAAATTTCTTTTCAGCAACGAGAACAGTATGAAAAAAACAAAATTCAATATAGAATATCAATTAAGAAATGCGTCTGTCAATATACTCTGGCATTCAATCAGTACGCCTTTGGGGTTGGCGGAATGGTTTGCTGATGGTGTAACCGTAAAAGAGAATGAATTCACTTTTACTTGGGAGAAAAATGATCAGACAGCATATCGAACGGCATTAAAAACCAATGATTTCGTACGTTTTCAGTGGGAAGAAGATTTAGATACAGAATATTATTTTGAATTAAAAATTGTAACTCTTGAAGTAACGGGTGGATTGGCGTTGATTATTACCGATTTTGCCGAACCGAAAGAAACTGATGATCTGATTATGCTCTGGGACAAACAAATTGAAGAATTGCGCAGAAAAACAGGAATTTAAAACTGTTTTCAAAAAAATACTATACAAAACCATTCGCTGAAAAGTAGAATGGTTTTTTTGTTTGTATAAAAGAACACTATTGTCCGGTAAATTTAGTATACCTTGTTTTTCGGCTAGATTCTTCACTTCGTTCAGAATGACAATCAGTAATTTATGTTTTTGGAGTGGGGTGGTTGGCTGCTACGCCGCAAACCAACCCACTCTTTATTATGATATATGTAAGTGCCTGTCATTCTGAACGAAGTGAAGAATCTATAAATTTATACAGACCAACAATAATAAAAGAATCATTCAATAATAGCTTAATCTTTTATATATCAACAAACTGTAATTCAGGATTATTTGATTCTTAATTATAACCATCAATTCGTATTTTCGCTTAACAAATAATTGATTATTGAACTTTTTGCAGTAATTTTGTTGTTTCAAAAAAAAACAAGCATGTTTCATTTTAAAAAAATTGATTCTTACGTATTTAAACGCTTTTTCACGCTGTTTTTAATGACCTTTCTTATCTGCATTTTTATTTTATTAATGCAGTTTTTATGGAAACACGTAACAGAATTAGTTGGAAAAGGAATTGGTTGGTCTGTGCTTGCAGAGTTTTTTGTTTATGCCATATTTTCTTTGATTCCAATGGCTTTACCCCTTGCCATTTTACTGGCATCGATCATGACATTCGGAAATTTGGGAGAAAACTTTGAATTAACGGCAATGAAAGCAGCCGGAATTTCGTTATTCCGCATCATGCGCCCCTTGATTTTATTTATTTCAATAGTTTGTATCGGAGCTTTTTATTTTTCCAATTACGTCCTTCCGATATCTCAAACCAAATTATGGACGCTTATTTTTTCACTCAGACAAAAATCTCCTGAATTTGACATACCTGTCGGTGAATTTTACAATGGCATTAATGGTGTTAATCTGTATGTCCGTCACAAAGAAAAAGGTTTGCTGGAAGATTTGATGATTTACGATTTTTCAGGTGGTTTTGACAATGCAACCGTCATGGTGGCCGATTCAGGACGTGTTCAGTTTACTGCCGACAACAAATATCTGCTCTTAACGTTATACGATGGCGAAAGCTTTGAAAACCTGAAACAACAACGAATCAGTAGTTCTAGTTCAAGTATTCCATATCGAAGGGAGACATTCAGATTGAAAGAAATTCTTCTGGATTTTGACACAGAATTTAACCGGTATGACGAATCTGTGCTAAAAGATCAGCATGTAAGTAAAAATGTGAAAGAGCTGACGCAATCGATTGATTCTGTGGGTAAAATTTACAATGCCCTAAGCGCTTAATTAGCCAACAATATGGTTAAACACAATTACATGACGCGGGAGGAAAGTTTTGGCAGAAAATTAAAACCCGATAG
>JBBRTR010000292.1:0-1887 GCA_038244215.1 Bacteroidales bacterium | reverse complement strand
GTGTGCCCGAACCGCCGTCTATGGCGCTTACCTCAATGTGCGGATCAATTCCGGAGAGTTGGCTGATAAAGTTTTTGTAGAGGAAATACTGAATCAAGCTTCCAATCTCCTTCAGGAAACCATAGGCAAAGAAACTGAAATCCTGAATTTGATCGAGTCAAGAATTTAGATGATTCGTTGGACTTTATGAAAACCTTATAATTATATACAACGCAATTAATAAACTGACATATTAATAAAATATTATCTTTGTTTGAAAAAACAGAGGTAATATGAAAACAAGGGGAAAGCCAGTTGATATATCAGCAATCAACGTTCGCGAACTTGAATGCTGGATTCGTGAGAATGCAGATCGTCAAAATGCAATTAAATGTCAGGCTTTAATTGCACTCACTAAAAATGTAAGTGTCACATCTGTTTGTACCGTACTTGACATTACAAGAGAAACACTCCGCCAATGGCGCAAACGCATATCAGATGAAGGAGTTGTGGGTTTAAATGTAAAAGAAGGTAAAGGTCGAAAGACTGGCCTGACAAAACAAATAGAAGATGATTTGAAAGTTCAAGTTTTAAAAACACCATCGGAGCTTGGCTACACACAAGCTATTTGGGATGGCAAATTGGTTTGCAAATATATTAGTGACACATATTCATTGACAATTGCTGTTCGGACTGCCCAAGATTGGATGCACAAAATCGGATTTACACGCCAGCGGCCAAGATATCGTTTTAATAAAGCAGACCAAGCACTCAATGAACAGTTTAAGGTAGATGTTAAAAAAAACTAGAAGAACAAAAGGACGATGAAGTGATTTTATTCTCGGACGAAGCTGGAATATCATTAGAGCCAAAGTTAGGTTCTATATGGTCGCTAAAAGGACAACAGCCGATTGTGCCAACCAATAGTAGTTGGACAAGGGTTAACCTTACCGGATTTGTAGATCCATATAGAGGGACAATAATGGTAAACACAATGCCCAAAGGTAATTCTGAAAATTTTGTAAAACAGTTAGAATTAATTTTGGAAGCCAATAAAGATATGAGATTGATAACTTTGTATCTTGACAATGCAAAATGGCATAAAACTAATTTGGTGAAAGATTGGGTAATTGCTAATCCATCTGTTAATCTTGAGTATTTACCCAAATATGCGCCAGAGGTCAATCCTATTGAAAGGCATTGGTGGTATTTAAGAAAGAAGACAACACAAAATGTATTATTTGAAACCGCCGAACAATGTTGGGATGCAGTCAAAAACCACTTCGCAAATTTAACATCAGATCAAATAGTAAGATTATGCCAGATTTAATTTTGCGTTGTATATAGTATAAATTGCAAGTGATAAAACCAATTGTATGGAAACTGATAATTTTTATATACAACAACTTAAACAAAGATTGAGCGAATTAAATCCTTATTTAATTTTACTGTTTGGTTCATATGCTTATGGCACACCACATAAGGATAGTGACATTGATTTATTGGTAGTTACAAATGATGTTTTTTTACCTGAAAACTACGATGAACGAATTAATTTACAATTAACTGTAACCAACCATATATTTGAATTAGCAAAACAAGTTCCAATAGATTTAATAGTTTATACTATCCCGATGTATAAAAAATTTATAGAACTAAACAGCAATTTTGCCCGTGAAATAACCACAAAAGGGAAAATACTTTATGAAAGATACGACACAACATTGGCTTAATTTTGCCGAAACTGATTTACGTACTTGCGAAAAATTGTTAGACGATGATTTTTTAACAAACATTATCGCTTTCCATTCGCAACAGGTTATTGAAAAATGTTTCAAAGAAATTATCGAAGAAATAGGATTACAATTACCAAGAATTCACACATTAGCAAGTCTGTTTGGTTTAATT
>JBBRTR010000291.1:0-1901 GCA_038244215.1 Bacteroidales bacterium | reverse complement strand
TTGCTTTATTGCTTTCAATGATGTGGCTCAGGAAACTAAAACCGCTCAGAATTTATTACAATCCGATTTGGTGAAAATATTTTATCTGCTAACAAAACCAGACAATAAATCGACGGTAGCAGGATGCGAACGAATTGAAATTGATGCATTGAATAGTTCGGATACAGTACGTAAAATTGCAGAAAAATCGGATGAACTGTTTTCGTTGATTTACATCAAAGACACTACACTTGAGCTCGGGCAATATGCATTGGAACGTTTTTATCACATTGCCAAAGGAACACAGGCCGGTTTGGTTTATTCCGACTATTATGAGATTAAAAATGGTGTCAGGACTAATTTACCGTTGATTGATTATCAGGAAGGAAGTTTGCGCGACGATTTTAATTTCGGTTCGGTTTTGTTTTATAATGCTGCATATTTGAAAAAAGCAATGCAGCAAACAAATGAAAACTACGAACATGCCGGATTGTATGATTTGCGTTTAAAAGTATCGTTGCAAGGCGAACTCATTCATATCAATGAGTATTTATATTCTGAAATGGAGTTGGATACCCGAAAGAGTGGTGAAAAGCTTTTTGATTATGTGGATCCTAAAAACAGAACTATCCAGATTGAAATGGAAACTGCCTGTACCAAGCATTTGAAAACAATCGGAGCTTATCTTCCTCCAAAATTTAAATCGATAGAATTCGACAAAGGTGTATTTCCGGTGGAAGCATCCGTAATTATTCCAATCCGAAATCGTGTTCGTACGGTGGAAGATGCCATTAAATCGGTACTGATACAAAAAACTTCATTCGATTTTAATCTGATTATCGTTGATAATTTTTCGACTGATGGTACTTCTGAAATAATAGAAAAATACTCCAAACTTGATAAGCGGGTGGTTCATATTGTTCCGAATCGTAACGATTTGGGAATTGGCGGTTGTTGGAATGCCGGAGTAGATAGTCCGAAGTGCGGAAAATTTGCCGTCCAGTTGGATAGTGACGATGTTTATAGTGACGAAAATACCTTGCAAACAATAGTTGATGCATTTTACGAACAAAACTGTGCCATGGTGATTGGGTCTTACACAATGACTAATTTCGATATGGAAACCATTGCTCCGGGATTAATCGATCACAAAGAATGGACTCCTGAAAACGGACGGAATAATGCATTGCGAATTAATGGACTGGGAGCTCCACGCGCCTTTTATACACCGATTCTTCGCGAAATAAAAGTGCCGAATACCAGTTACGGTGAAGATTATGCACTCGGTCTTTATTTTAGCCGCGAATATCAGATTGGTCGTATTTACGAATCGGTTTATCTCTGTCGTCGATGGGATGACAACTCGGATGCTGCGCTTGACGTGGTAAAAATGAACGGATATAATCTTTATAAAGATAAAATCCGAACAATTGAACTGAAAGCAAGAAAAAATCTGAATAAATAAGATCATTAAGCTAAATAATATTTTCTTTTAAATGACCAGCCTCAATAATTCCGTTAAATCACTTTTTAACGAGCAAATTTCCGATTGGGAACTTGCTCGTACTAATTATGCCGGACTCAAAACCGTAAAAACTAAATCATTCTCTTTTGGAGATTTCAGTATAAAAGTTCAGTTTAATCCGGCTCGTATTGTTTCGTCGGGAGCTAAGGTGGATGCTAAAACCATTTCGGAAAGGAAATGCTTTTTATGTCTCGAAAATTTACCGAAAGAACAAAAAGGTATTGATGCTGGCGACTATACAATTTTGGTCAATCCGTTTCCAATTTTTCCAGAACATTTTACCATTCCCCGCAAGGAGCACGTGGTTCAGCAAATTCTTCCTTATTTTACCGACATGCTCGAACTGACACGTGCCATGGATGACTATTTGTTGTTCTATAATGGTCCTCGCTGTGGT
>JBBRTR010000290.1:0-1908 GCA_038244215.1 Bacteroidales bacterium | reverse complement strand
ATGGACAGACAGAAAGACTTGACCTAAGAGATATTGATGATGATTTTTTAAAAGATATTTTCAGTATGAATGTCTCTTATTATCCCGACTTGGACTTTTCAAAACCAAGCGTGTTTTTTGACTTTTTCGCAAAACTGCTAATTCAAATAACGAAAGAAATGCCAAGAAAAATTCGACCAGTTGACATAGAAACAAATGTTATTAGAAGCCAAGGGAACAATACAAAATTATTTGGTGATGACGAAATATTATATTGAAAAAATAACACGTTGATAGACTTTAAGACATATTATAATCAGCTTTTCCAACTTGACCTACTCAATTTCATAGGACAAATACCTATTGACGGTAACAAGCATTACGACAGAAACGAGTTTAATATTCAATACTTTTTCTTGACACCTCAATACAAGTATTTAAACATAATTCCACAAGACAGACAAGGACTTTTCGCAGTTGCACTTTTTTGGACTGTTTTGGTTGACCAAACATTTTATTCGAATTTCCGACACTCATATCAGACTTTTCAAAGAAAGACTTTGTATCCAAAATTTATCGGTAATTGCACAGCACCTTCTTTAATGAGTTCAGAGTGCGGACACCACCAACACCCACAAAAAATTTTACAGGCTATAAATGACACGTTAGATAAAGGGAATAGATTTGATTTTGAACGTGAAATATTCAAAAAGGACGAGAGAAGCCAACTAAGACCATTTATTGACTATTTGACAATCTTAGACCAATCAAGACAAGTAATGAAAGATGAAATAAAAGACTATTTTGAAAATCACCAACCAGAAATTAATTGGACGGAATTTTGGTCAAAATGTGAACGAGAACTATGAAGACAGAGAGAAAAACGCCCTATAACAGCACCTACCCAAAAGGCGGGGTTTCGTGCTCCGCAGTCACATTTGTGCAAGCCGAAAGTTTAGTTCTCCGAATCAAGTTTTGTGGTAAAATTCCCGCCCTTCGGGTAGCTGCAAAACGTTAGGCGTAATGCTACCAGCTACCGTTCGACAGGAATCATATAAACAAAATTAGAAAGAAAAATATGCAGACAAAACATACTTTAAGAGGACTTTCAACAATTAATTTTTTTGCATTAGACCACGAAAAAGCAACAAAATGGTATTCTGAATTTTTGGGAATAGAACCATATTTTAAGATGCCAGGTTATGCTGAATTTCGTATTGGAGACTATCAACACGAACTTGGAATTATTGACAGTCGCTTTGTCCAAAATACTACGACAGAAAAACCATCAGGAGCTGTTGCTTATTGGCACGTTGACAATTTAAATGACACATTTGACAAACTAATTTTAATGGGTGCAAAAGTATATCAACCTATAACCGACAGAAGTAATGGTTTCATAACTGCATCAATAGTTGATCCCTTTGGAAACATATTGGGTATTATGACAAATCCGCATTTCGTTGAGACATTGAACACAACTAAAAAATTATAGTTTTCATAAATATGGAAACCAAAGACGGAATACAAACTCTTTATGCAAAGACAACAGGGGAATGGCGAGAATGGTTAAATAATAATTCCCAAACAGAAAAGTCTATTTACCTTATTGTTTATCATAAAAAAAGTAAAACGCCAAGCGTTCATTGGCACGATGCAATCGAAAATGCTCTTTGCTACGGGTGGGTTGACAGCAAAGCAAACAGCAGAGATAAAGAAAGTTGTTATTTGAAATTTACTCCAAGAAATCCAAAAAGTAAATGGGGAAAACGAAACATAGAAAGAGCAATTAAAATGACTGAAAGTGGGTGTATGACCAAATATGGACAAGAACTTATTGACATTGCAAAGGCAACAGGTGTATGGAAAACTGAATGACAAGAAAAGCACATACGCCTAACAGCGGTTTGGCAAAAGTGGCGGTTCAGT
>JBBRTR010000289.1:0-1921 GCA_038244215.1 Bacteroidales bacterium | reverse complement strand
GGAGACCTCGTAATCGTGAACAAGTCCCATTATATTTTGCCCCATCTTAAATTGTTGTGTCAAAAAAGATTTATAAAAATCGGCACTCCAATACTCTGGACCTTCCGGATTCCAGCTATGGTAAGGCATCGAACCACGAACAGCGAAGTTGGGTCTATAAATTTTGTCAATGGCAGGGAAATCGAGTGTAATTGTACCCTCGGCAACAATATCTTCGACGTGTGAGTAACGTACGCCAAACTTTTCCATCAGTTTGTAAGCTCCACGCAAAGCCGCTGTTTCGTCATACCCTGCAATCAAAGTTACTTTACGAGAACCATCAGTAATGGTTTTCAGGTAAAAATCTTCAACACCCAAAGATGGGCTATCAATGCTTTTCGCAGTTAAAAACTGTTGAACAGTAGTTGAAGTAAGTGAACCAATTATAATCACATTTTCATTAGCCGGAATATCGTTCCAGTTTTGAGATTTAATTTCGATCAATTTACCAGTCCTAAGGTATAAAAATCTTCTTGCTTCGCGAGCAGCAACTACCTCCTTAGGCGAAGCAGAAGTGGATACGCTGATTGAAACAGGACCTGTTAATTGGGCAAATGTCGATAAAGACATCGCACATATTAAACAGAGAATAAAAACTATTTTATTTGTGATTAAGTTCATATTGGTTTGTTTGTTAATAGAAAATGGATTTTTAATCTCGATTATATTATAGAATTTACTTTCAAGCCTTATGAATAGAAACATGAATCATTTTACAATGACTTCTGCAGATTATTGAATTGCCTTGTTGGATATTTTTACAATTATTTACTGTAGCAGTAGTTATGATGGTAACTTCCACATTGCTCAAACCAATTAACTTATCCGTTGCGTCTAAAGGACCTTCCCCAAAGGGCGAATCTTGCATTGACTCGTGGATTTCGCGACTGTAAGCAACATTTTGAAAAGCCATGCACACAAAAAGTATAATAGAGATTAATAATGCTTTATTCATTTTTTTACGATTATTTTTTGTGAAACTGAATAATTTACTGTTCTGTTTTGTACGAAATACAAGCCATTTATCAGTTTGCTAACATCTATTGACAATTGATTGTCGTTGCTTATATACTGATTAAAAACCATTTTCCCATCTACAGAAAAAATAGAAATAGCTGAGTTGTCAGGAATATTATTGATGCTTATTTGCTCAGCGACGGGATTTGGATAAATTAACAAATTTTCTTTCCGTTGTTGAAAGCTCTCCGAAGTTAATAGAATATCACCATAAATCTCAAGTTCTTTGAGAAATACTCCTGCATTTTTTACAGAACCTGACTTGACAGTTATTCTCAAGTAACGCGCGGTTGCAGTCAATCCAGTTATTTCATCGTTTACTCCATTTTGACTAGTCAATGTCTTTGAAGTAGTAAACAATGTTCCATCTTGTGAAATTTCAATCAGATAGTTTACTCCAAAATTACTTCCCCACTCCAGGAATAGTGATTTTATTGCATAATTATCACCTAAATTAACCGTAATCGAAGGATTTAAATCTGAGCTACTACTACTCCACTGAGTTAATAAATTGCCATCGACTGCATTCTTGCCTGCATAATTATTTATTGCAGAACTTGTGGTAGTGGTTTTATTAAGTGCAATATTTATTAAGGTCGTAATATCCAAATTCTCACTTTGGGTACTCCAATTTCCTGCCAGATCGCGAGCCTTTATTGTAATTCGGTATTTAGTATCTGGCAACAATCCTTTTATGGTATACTTGCTATAAGCCGTCTTTCCAACCGATTTTCCATCAACAAAAATTTCATAACCTATTACAACCCTATCATCCGTAGATGCTTTCCATGAAATATTGGCTTGTTTTGAGGTTGCCGAAATCATTTTTAATTCGCTTGGGGCATTGGGCGAAATGATATCTTTT
>JBBRTR010000288.1:0-1922 GCA_038244215.1 Bacteroidales bacterium | reverse complement strand
CCGCATTTACTGACAAATGTAGTTGTAAAAGTTGATAGTCTTTCGGCCTGGTTCATTCTGATTATCAATTTTACATCCATTAATGGCATTCTTTATGGTCGCGGTTATCTAAAAGCCTACCCTCAACTAAAAGTAAACCGTGAAATTCACTGGATATTTTATACACTTTTTCATATTTCAATGATTTGGGTTTGCATGTTCGAAAGCGGACTTGCTTTCCTTATTTCGTGGGAGTTGATGTCATTGTCGTCGCTGGTTTTGGTTATTTTTGAATTTCAGAAAAAGGAAACGCTGAAAGCCGGGCTAAATTATATGATTCAAATGCATATAAGCGTAATTCTTCTCACATTCGGATTTCTGTGGTTATATTTCAATACCGGATCTTTTAATTTTTCTTCATTAGCCAATCTAACAGCTTCCAATAATTCAATTTGGATATTTGTATTGCTGTTTTGCGGATTTGCCATAAAAGCCGGATTTATACCTTTTCACACCTGGTTGCCACTGGCTCATCCTGCTGCACCTTCACATGTTTCGGGCGTTATGTCGGGCGTAATTGTAAAACTTGGAATTTACGGAATCATACGAACGCTCAGTTATTTGCGGTTCGATTATGTGATTATCGGCGAAGGAATTCTTGTTTTATCGGTGCTAACTTCAATCTATGGAATTGCAAATGCAGCCGTCAGAAATGATTTTAAACGGATGCTGGCATTTTGTACCATCGAAAATATTGGTCTAATTGGCATGGGAATCGGCTTAGCACTCATCGGAATCGGCACCGAAAATAACACACTTTTGTTTCTCGGAATGAGTGCCGCATTATTACACACCTTGAATCATTCGTTATTCAAATCACTTTTATTTTTCAGCGCCGGAAGCGTTTATTTGCAAACCCATACCCGAAATATGGAGCGATTGGGCGGATTAATGAAAAAAATGCCTGCAACTGCTATATTTTTCCTGATTGGCGCTTTAGCAATTGGCGGCTTGCCTCCGTTTAATGGATTTGTATCCGAATACCTTATTTATGCCGGATTATTTAACGGGCTAACTAACATTTCCAATATACATCAGGTGGTACTAATGGTACTGTCCATTGGCGGTTTATCCATTGTCGGAGGAATTTCGTTGCTGACATTTACAAAGTCATTCGGAGTTATGTTTTTGGGACAACCCAGAAAGAAGTTTGAACATGAACCAAAGGAAATGCAATTTTCAATGCATTTTCCACAATATATGATTGTGGCCGTTATGATGTCGGTGGCTATTTTCCCTCAATTTTATTTGTCATATGTGGCAGAAATAATAAACTCCACTTTCCCTGTATTTGCAGCAAATCAACCGTTTCCGTTTGAACGAATTGCTGAAAACATGGCGGTAATCGGGCAAGTTGGATTGTTGTTTATCGCATTGACTGCCGGATTATTCGGAATCAGATGGTTTTTGCTTCGTAACCGTGACAAAGTGGAATATGAAACCTGGGGATGCGCTTATGTTGCACCGGTGGCTAAAGCTCAATACTCGGGAAGATCGTTTGCACGGTCGTTCGGCTATTTGTTCAGTTTTATGCTGAAAGAACGTAAAGTCTATCGGAAGCTGTCGAAAGCCACTTTATATCCCGAAAAGCGAACTTTCTCGAGCAATTATTTTGACAGAATTGAAAAATATCTGATTACACCTTTGGCCCGCCGGCTAAATTACGGATTAAATTATTTCCAATTTATACAAAACGGACAAATACAATCCTATGTTATCTATGGTTTATTCTTTATCTTGCTTATATTTTTGGGAACGGCATTCAATTTAATCCTTTGATTCTTTAAATAATGGGAGAAAATTTGATTGAAATATTTAACCTGATTGCTATTTTGGCAATAATTTCTATTCCTTTTTTGAAAACAAAAGGAAGAGGAATACTT
>JBBRTR010000287.1:0-1942 GCA_038244215.1 Bacteroidales bacterium | reverse complement strand
GTGAATTTCGAATTTAATGTTGAGTCTAGTCCGACAACTCTATTTTTCTCAACTGATGGAGAATCGGGTATTTTCGGAACTTGATAGGTTACTTGGCAATATTGCCGTTAAAAATGATTTGATCGCAAAATTGAGTTTAGAAAGTAATGATTTGATCACGTATTTTGCAAAAAACAAAGTTCTTTGACATAATTGTTTTATGTATTTCAGAATTCGGACAAAGTTCACCCACAAACAGCGGACATTGGCCCACATTTGGTGCTTTATTTCTCCACGGTACCTGCTCTTGGCGTTTGGATAATGGTAGCCCAACTGGAAAATGGTAGCTTCAACATTGTTGCGGAACTGTAAAGTTTCAATGGGCGTTTCTGCTATCTGTTTTCTAATCAAGTAACCGTCAATATCTTTTTGGGTAAAGTACCGATAACCTTTTTCTGTTTTGATGCGCCATTTTTCGATGTCGTTTTTGCAGATAATCTTCTTTTTATCAATAATTTGGCTGGTAGTTGTATCCAAAATAGAAAGTACTCCATCTTCCGAAAAATTGAATTGATACCTGCCTTTCGCTCCTTGTATGGCATGAAGGTAAAGATCGATCTGATTGTCCTTGCAGAATTGTTGATTGTCAGGGCTATGGTATGCGCCATCAGCGTGTGCGGCCGCTATTTTATCGGGGAATACTACCTGAACTTTTTCAATGTCGTGCTGAAAAAAATCAACATCGGAGGTGCTTGCTTTTCTCACATCAACATGGCCGATCAGGTTAAGTGGATTGTCATCATCACAACTCTCGGTTACATTGATGCTATAACCTTTCACCTTTTGGTCATCCTTGTTACGATAGTGACAGTCTGTATCGTGTGGCGACTGGACCGATTTGGCCGATATTTCTTCTTTTTCACGGGCAACGACCACCTTTTTTTCATCTACCCGGTACTGCTCGTTGAAAACCCGCCGGAGAGTCTGATAATAAACACCCGATGAGGACGAAAACACTGATAATATCTTGTATATCAATTCACCAAGCTCTTGTAAACGGCTTTTGACCTCTTCGCTGGAGCAGGTGTAAACAACTTTATTGCCCTCCAATTTGAGCAAATCGTCTAACCTGTCTTCGGTGGCTTCATCAAGTTGGCCGGACTGTTTTACCTGATTGTAAAATAACCGGAGTGTTTCATGGATTAATTCGTAACGGCTGAGCCAGGCGATATTGCTTCCCAATAATTTGCTGTCCATGCGAATCCGTTTTCCGCTAATTTCAAATTCGGCACATTGGTCTTTGGTGATTTGTGCAAAAGCAGTTTCAAAGAGGTTTTCGTTTTCTTCCTTTGCATAGTTCTGGATGCGCTTACGAAACAGATAATAGGTTGATTCTGTGGGTAGTGGGTCGTCTGCATTATGCAAGCCTAAAGCACTGCGAACCAGTAGGTTGAAACGGCAATTCTCGAAAATCTTTTGGTCGCTTAAGCCTTCGGCCTCCTTGAGTACCATCATGGCAACCAGTACACGAACAGGTGCATTTGGAGTGCCATTATCCTTACAATACAACGGTCGGAAGATGTTTTCATCAATTTGCATAGTAACCTGCTTACGAAACTGGTTATGCCAGGCATGCTCATCTTCGTACATTTTAAGCGAATTGCCGGAAAACAATGTTTTGGGAGAAGTGAAAATATTAAGCTGACCAGATTTCGATGATTTTTTAAACATTTGATGCTCTCTTAATTATGCCAACAAGATACATAAAACAATTGAAATATACAATTATATATCTGATTATTAATTATTTAAAAATAAAACCACTTTTCGGAGTGGACTCAAGTTTCATGTTTTATCTTCCTCCATGTTTTTGTTCTTTCTTAATAATCATACAAGTTAAGGTATAATTTCTACATATTATCCAAATTTAATATATAATTTCGTTGATTCAAAAGAATTTATT
>JBBRTR010000286.1:0-1979 GCA_038244215.1 Bacteroidales bacterium | reverse complement strand
TAAAAATATCGAAGATTTAATTCCTAATTTTTACCGGACTTCAAATTTTGATAAACAAAGAAGGTTTATTCTCTCTGATACTGTAAAACCGCTTGTTCAAAATACGTCACGACCTTACGTAATTTCAAACGGAATGCAAAACAAAAACATTGCACTTTGGCAAAGTCATGGTTTATATTACGACCAAAAACAGGCGAGATGGTCTTGGCAACGGGCTCGTGTTTTCCAGATTGTTGAAGATTTGTATACACAATCTTACGTGTTGCCGTTTTTGGTCCCAATGCTCGAAAATGCAGGTGCTTACGTTTTGATTCCGCGAGAACGTGATACACAATTAAATGAAGTGATTGTGGATAATGATACAAAAGATGGAGATTCCCGATACCGTGAACATAATGACCGGAAAGCTTGGAAAATTGGAGTTGAAAAGGGTTTTGCCAATACGAAAATGTTCTATGTACAGGGTGAAAATCCTTTTACTTTCGGAACATACCGAATGATTCCATCTGTTTCTGATCCATATGAAACCAGTCGTGCAGAATGGACGCCCAACTTTCCCGAATCAGGGAATTATGCAGTTTATGTTTCCTATAAAATGTTTCCAAACAGTGCAAAAGATGCCCATTATACAGTTTTTCACAAAGGTGGAAAGACAGAATTTGCTGTAAATCAAAGTATGAACGGTGGCACGTGGCTTTATCTGGGAAATTTCGATTTTGACAAAGGCAGAAATAATTCCGGACGTGTAATGTTGACAAATTTGAGTAGTGAAGATGGAAAAATAATTACTGCCGATGCGGTGAAATTTGGTGGAGGCATGGGAAATATTGCCCGAAACCCAAACGAAGACGGAATTACTCCGAATCAGAAAGGCTCAGATTCATTGAACGTTACAACTGTAATAACAAAACCTTTCATTTATTACGAACCTGAAATCAGTTCGTATCCACGCTTTACCGAAGGCGCGCGTTATTGGTTGCAGTGGGCTGGAATTCCAGACAGTATTTACAGTAAAAATCAGGGGAAAAATGATTATACTGATGATTTCCAGGCACGCGGAAACTGGGTAAATTATATGGTTGGTGGTTCTGCTATTGCTCCGAATCTGCAAGGATTAGGCGTACCGATTGATCTGGCAATGGCTTTTCACAGCGATGCCGGAACAACGATTAATGATTCGATTATTGGAACGCTAGGGATCTGTACTATTCAGAATTCGGATGGAAAAAATGTGTTCCAAAACGAAGTTTCAAGATACGCTTCACGTGATTTAACCGATTTGATTCAAACACAAATTGTCAATGATATACAGTCAAAATATGCTACAGAATGGACTCGACGAGGATTGTGGAATAAATCGTACAGCGAATCACGTGTACCTGAAGTCCCGACAATGTTGCTTGAATTGCTTTCGCACCAGAATTTTGCCGATATGCGCTACGGTTTAGATCCACGATTTCGTTTCACGGTGAGTCGATCCATTTATAAAGGCATGCTGAAATATTTGTCTTCAGTAAATGAAACAGAATATGTTGTTCAACCACTTCCTGTCAAACAATTCAGTTGCCGTTTTATTGAGAAATATAAGCTTAAATTGCATTGGATTGGTGTAAATGATACGCTGGAACCAACCGCCGTTCCTGATAAATATGTGGTTTACACTCGAATTGATGATGGCGGATTTGATAACGGAGTCGTTGTAAATTCAAACAGAATGACTTTTGCGATGCAACCCGGAAAAATATACAGTTTTAAAGTTGTCGCATTAAATAAAGGGGGCGAAAGCTTTCCTTCTGAAATTCTTTCAGCTTATCGGGCAACAAATGAAAACGGCGAAGTTTTGATTGTCAATGGATTTAATCGTCTGAGTGCTCCGACTTCATTTGTAATTGACAGTACATATGCCGGATTTTTAAATGATGTTGATGCAGGAGTTCCTTATCTTAAAGACATAAGTTTCGTTGGGAAACAATATGAAT
>JBBRTR010000285.1:0-1993 GCA_038244215.1 Bacteroidales bacterium | reverse complement strand
TCCGACAATACAGCTTGACCATTCATATTGAAAATTTGAAGAATATAGTTTTTTCCTCTTAAGCCTTTGGCATTTATAAAAGCTGTTTGCCAAGGGGAATCATAATAAACAACAATATTATTTTTATAAGATTCAAGTTCTGCTAATCCTACAGAAAGTGTATCGCATGGACTGCCTATTAATGCACCAAGTTCGTAGTTAGGATTGTTGGGTAACCCTACATAAGCCCGATGTCCTCCTAAATTAAAACTTAGCGGTTGAAAATCGCAAGCTGCTCCGGCACTATCAGGAAAGTTGATCACAG
The DNA here is from genome assembly GCA_038244215.1 of Bacteroidales bacterium. Lineage (GTDB taxonomy): Bacteria > Bacteroidota > Bacteroidia > Bacteroidales > Paludibacteraceae > Paludibacter. The sequence goes on along the minus strand of JBBRTR010000285.1, from coordinate 1,689 downwards.
ATAAATTATCAGTTACATTATTGTGAGTGGTATCACAATACAAATAATCGAAATCACAATCGGGAATATTCCAGATGCTACTCATGTAAATTTTATTATCAGGACCTAATTGAAGTAATCCATTAATTTCCGGATCAATTAAAGTAAATAATGTATCAGCACTTGCTAAAAAATTAGCTGCATTTAAATCATATTGTATCAAGTAGGAAGTGTCAAGACTAGGCCCTTGTTGATTATTGGTAATATACATTTTACTCCCATCGGGAGATAACGCAAAACTCCAGAATGCTTTTATATAAATGGAGGTGGTGATGGGATTAATTTGATTGGGATTAGATAATATTCCGGTACAACGGTCAAAAGCATAGCTCTCTACTAAGTTGGTGGTACTAGTCGTATACATTTTAGTTCCATCCTTAGTAAATTCTAACCTTTGGAAAGTTCCTGATTGGACCGGAGTTCCTATTTGCTGAATTGAGGGACCGGAAATCCCACTGGGAGTAACTAAATAAATGTAATATTCATCAAAATAGACATTATAGTCCCATTGTTTCATGATCACCCACCAATCTCTACCATTTCCGTGTTTTACGGCTGCCACTCCATCATTAACATTAAACCCTTGTAGGTATACATTTTTCTGTATTACTTGCCCTAGACCATTATTTAAGCTTAAATCTACAAGGTTATAATGAAACCCCTTTGATGCATTAGTAACCCCGGCCGTAAAAACATAAAATCGTTGAATATTTGCAGGATCAGGAACGATGATCATTTCTTCATACCAAAGCAAAGTTTTAAGACTATCTCCATTTTGCATTTTCTGGTGATTCTTTGAAACTAAGTAACCAAAATCATATGTGAAATTTGGACCTGGTGCTTGCCAAATATCTACATCAGGCGATCCACCATAAAATAATAAATCTCCCAAGCTATCACAAATACTCACGCAAGTTCCCCGTACCCGTAAAATACTAGAATCCGCAACCGGATTACTTAAATTCTTAAAATTGATCCCGGCACTATCCCCAAACGCCCAATAGCGATCGGTAAACTGAGCATACGAGTTTGCACAGCTTGCGATTAATAAAATGGTGAGGAGGCAGATTTTATTTTTCACCTAAAATCAATTTTTTACAAACTTCATTGTTAACATTTCTTTTTCGGTACTTAACCTCACCACATACATCCCATCAGCAAAAGAACTCATGATAGCATTATAAGTGAAATACTCTGAATCTAATTCCCCTGCTTCCGACAATACAGCTTGACCACTCATATTGAAAATTTGAAGAATATAGTTTTTTCCTCTTAAGCCTTTGGCATTTATAAAGGCAGTTTGCCAAGGGGAATCATAATAAACAACAATATTATTTTTATAAGATTCAAGTTCTGTTAATCCTACAGAAAGTGTATCGCATGGACTACCAACAAGTCGTCCTAATTCGTAATCCGGATTGTTAGGAAGTCCATAATAAGTTTTATGGCCACCTAAATTGAAACTGAACGGTTGGAAATCGCAAGCTGCACCCAAACTATCCGGATAATTTATAACTGAAAGATTTGTATTTGTTGGACTCACGGTACTATTACAATAGAGATAATCAAAACAACTATCAGGAAAGCCATATAAACTACTCATGTAAATTTTATCATCAGGCCCTCTCTGCAATAAACCCATAATATCGG
>JBBRTR010000284.1:0-2016 GCA_038244215.1 Bacteroidales bacterium | reverse complement strand
TTAAACTACAATGCTTATGCAACCTATGCCAAGGAAATTAATGAACATTCTTTAACTGTTATTGTCGGTTCAGAAGCGTCAAGGTCAAAAGCTTATTCACGGTTATCAACGGCGCAGAATCTTACAGGTACTTTTAAGGAACTTGGAAATCCAGGACAGATGTTGAGTATGTGGGGGGGGATTTCCGGTGAAAATTTCCTTCTTTCTTATTTTACCAGGGCAAATTATAAATTCAATAATAAATACCTTTTAGGAATTAGTGTTCGCAGGGATGGCACCTCCACATTTGCTGAAAATAATCGTTGGGGTACATTTATGGCATTTTCAGGAGGATGGGTACTTTCTGATGAAAAATTCATGTCCGGTTTAGGAAAGCATACTACGCTTAAATTAAGAGGTAGCTATGGCGAAACAGGGAACTCAAGCATTCCTTCTGGTTTAGATAGTCGCTTGTATGAAGGAAGTTATATGATTTATGGTGGACAGAGTATTGGAGGCAACAACGGAACCTTACCAATAAATATTCCAGTTGGAGATTTACAATGGGAAACAACCAAAAGTACCGATTTAGGGATCGATTTTGGCTTTTTTGATAACCGGATTAATGGTTCGCTGGCCTATTACAATAAAAATGTTACAAATATGCTTTTACAAGGACCAATTCCTGTATCTGCCGGTATTGGTGGTAATCCCTACAACGAAAATAACAATGTAATTTGGGGAAACCTGGGAAATATGACTAATTCCGGAATTGAAATTGAAATCCATTCAACAAATGTCAATACCAATGATTTCAAATGGACGACCGATTTCAATTTGGCATTCAACAAAAACAGTATAGACAAACTTACATCTGACGCAGATAAATCGGGGAAGGGTCTTATTCAGGGTCAATATATCTCACGTAAAGGTGAACGAAGAAATCAGTGGTATTTAGCTTCCTCAGCTGGTGTTGATCCTCAAACCGGAGCTCCAATGATTTATGCTCTTGACAAGGATCTTTATACCAAGACGGGTGAAACACAAAATTTGAAAAAAAATAATGGTGCCGACAGTTTAATATATGCTACAAAGGCAAATATTGCCGGAAATATTTTTGTTCAAGACGGAAAATCCCCGGATCCTACTTACTATGGTGGATTAACCAATACGTTTACTTACAAAGGATTCGATTTTAGCTTTTTAATTTCATTTTCCGGAGGAAATTATATTTATGATTATGACGAACAAGTAAGCACATGGGTTGGGTCTGGTGGAAATTTCAGAAGTGGTTTGATCGGAAATGTATGGACAAAGCCGGGGGATGTAGCAAAATACCCTCAGCCTCGATTTGGTAACACTTATATTATAAATGGAAATTCCGTCGCTGACTTTGGTCCGGATTGGGTTTACTATAATCAATCATTATATAAAGGTGACTATATCCGTCTAAAAAATATTCAATTAGGCTATAATGTTTCTTCCGCATTCTCTTCGAAAATAAAACTGCAGGGAATTAGACTTTATGTTTCAGGAACAAATTTATGGACTGATACAAAGTACCCTGGATTTGATCCTGAAGGTGCTGGTTATGTGTATACTGCCACAATACCTCAAACCAAATCAGTCATGTTTGGTGTAGTTGTGAAATTCTAGTTATTAATTTTCAAAATCGACTTTTTATGAAAACTTTAAAAATATACTATTTATCGCTGCTAATTATTCTTGTTACCGGCAGTTGTAGTAAGGATTATTTTAAACTTGAACGTCCTCCACAATCGCCATGGTCAAGCCTGGCTGAATTTGATAGAGTCCCAATTGGTATGTACTATGGTCTTTTTTGGGGCGATTCGTGGAATAATGCATGGGTAAATCTCGCTCTAACTAAAGTTAGCGCCGGCGATGATATCGAATGGGTCAATGATGCAGAATGGGGTTATTGGCGTAAAACAAAAGAATACAATCGTTATACCGATCGCAGCTGGCAATTGATCTACAGAGTTATTGGCGGGGCAAATGATGCGCTTGACTTTGTTG
>JBBRTR010000283.1:0-2019 GCA_038244215.1 Bacteroidales bacterium | reverse complement strand
TAAAGGCACGAACGCACAACAAAGGCTATAAAAAATGGCGGGTGAAGTACATAATTGAAAGCTCGTAACCCGCACCGGCATTGGTGTTGGTTGACAACGGACAACCACGCATACCGCCACTATTTATAGCCTCAACCGTTATGCATCATTTTAAGAAAAAAACCCGACTTTAGGATCAACTTATAAACAGACCGAAAAACTTAGGTCAAAAATCGCTAAATTTGCAGAAAAGAAGACAATTATCTTATGGAAATTACGACTGACCTATATCTTGGCGACAGCAAACAGGAACTCCGAAAACTCCCGGACAACTCTGTTGACCTTATTGTAACGTCTCCACCATATGCAGATCAGCGAAAAAGTACATACGGCGGAATCCATCCCGACAAATACGTTGACTGGTTTTTACCAATATCCGAACAACTTTTAAGAGTTTTAAATCCTAAAGGGACTTTCATTCTCAACATAAAAGAAAAAGTTGTTGAGGGCGAGCGAAGCACTTATGTTATGGAACTCATTCTTGCAATGCGCAAACAGGGTTGGTTGTGGACCGAGGAGTTTATTTGGCATAAAAAGAATTCTTATCCTGGAAAGTGGCCAAATCGTTTCCGTGACTCATGGGAAAGACTTTTGCAATTCAACAAAACCAAGCACTTCAATATGTATCAAGAAGAAGTGATGGTTCCAACCGGCGACTGGGCTAAAACAAGACTGAAAAAACTATCTGACACTGACAAAATCCGAGACAATTCAAAAGTTGGTAGCGGTTTTGGTAAAAATATTTCAAACTGGATAGACAGAGAGAAAGCATTTCCGACAAATGTTTTGCATCTAGCAACAGAGTGCAACAATAAAAATCACAGCGCAGCATTTCCCGAAGAATTGCCAGAATGGTTTATAAAATTATTCACTCAGGAAAACGATGTTGTACTTGACCCTTTTATGGGCTCCGGGACAACTTTGACAGTTGCCAACAGAATGAAAAGAAATTCTATAGGAATTGAAATCGTTCCTGAATATTATGAAATGGTAAAAAATCAATCAAATCCAGTTGAGTTATATTTATTTGAGCCAAAGTTAAACTATGAAAAAACTGAATCTAAAAGACGTATCTCATTACGTTGAGGAAAATATTGGTACATTTCACGAAAAGCGTATTCAAAGCCTTGACAGCTTGAAGTTAACACAAGTTCTAAAACGAAAAAACCCTTACCTTTTTAAAGCAAAATATGTACTAACTGCTGACCAAATAGTCCGTGGAATTGTAGATGCACATATTTCTTCCAGCGAAGAAGGGATTTTTGGAGATTGGTTAGAAGGACTTGCAATTTTTATTAATGGCAAAGTATTTGGCGGTCGTAAATCAGGAATAACAAATATTGACCTTGAATTCGACACCGAAGGCAAACGGAACATTGTTACAATTAAATCCGGGCCAAATTGGGGCAATAGTTCGCAAATCAAAAAAATGGTGGCCGACTTCAAGACAGCTAAAAAAGCATTACGAACAAGCAATTCACATCTCGAAATAGTTTGCGTGAATGGATGCTGCTATGGAAGAGACAACCAACCGGACAAAGGAGAATATTTTAAATATTGTGGTCAGAAATTTTGGGAATATATTTCTGGAGAGCCAAATTTATATACTGAGTTAATTGAACCTCTTGGGCATAAAGCGAAGGAAAGAAATGATGATTTCTTGCAATCGTATTCGCAAATGATAAACAAATTCACCAAAGAATTTACAACAGATTTTTGCGACAATAACGGTGCAATTGAATGGGACAAACTTGTGAAACTCAACTCGGCGACAGCAGAACCAAAGACGAAAAAATAGAAAAACGATGCATAACAAACGCTATAGCAAATGCGGGTTTGCGTGTTCGTTGAAACATTTGAAATCTTTACATACATTTGTGCTGGCTGACAATTTGCAACAATTCATTCCCGCACTTGCCATAGCGTCGGCCGTTATGTGCTATTGTAAAAAAACACGACAACAAGAGAAATGAAAAAACT
>JBBRTR010000282.1:0-2027 GCA_038244215.1 Bacteroidales bacterium | reverse complement strand
TTTGTTACAAGCTCTTTATGGTCGTAACGGGGAAAGTCCTGCCGTGGTTATTGCAGCCGGAACTCCTGCCGATTGTTTTCATTATGCATTTATGGCAAGTAAAATTGCGCTGGAACATATGACTCCGGTTATTCTGCTGACTGATGCGTTTATTGGGAACGGAACATCGCTGTGGAAATTACCGACTTTTGCCGAATTACCTGAAATTCATCCAAATTTTGTAGATACGAAAATGGAAAACTTCAGCGTTGCATCACGTAATGAAAAAACAAAAGTACGTTACTGGAGTATCCCTGGCATGGAAGGTTTTGGACACAGGATTGGTGGTCTCGAAAAAGATTATTACACCGGCAGTATTTCAACCGATCCGCTGAATCATGAAAAAATGGTTGATACCCGTCAAGCAAAAATTGATTATATCAGCCAGGTAATTCCGGATGTAAAAGTGGAAGGTAGTAAAGATGCCGAATTGCTTGTAATTGGTTGGGGTGGAACTCACGGTCATCTGATGAGTGCAATCAACTCAATGACAAAAAAGGGAGAAAAAGTGGCATTAGCACATTTTAATTATATCAATCCGCTCCCGAAAAATGCTGTGAAAGTTATTCAGAGCTATAAAAAAGTTGTTGTCTGCGAATTAAACAGCGGACAGTTTGCAACCTATCTTCGTTCAAAAGTTCCTGGAGTTGAATTTTTACAGTACAATAAAGTTCAGGGACAACCTTTTACAGCTAGCGAACTAGAAGAACATTTTAGTAAATTAGTATAAATACCCCTCACCCCTAAAGGGGAATTCAGTTAGTAAAATTCGGAATTTTACACAGATTTCATTATACTTAGCTCCTTTAAGAGTTGGGATTAATTTTAAAAGTTTGCATTATGGAAACAATAGAAGCAACAAAAATACAATATACAGCCAAAGATTTTAAAAGCGATCAGTACGTCCGCTGGTGTCCGGGTTGTGGCGATTATGCTATTCTCAGCTCACTACAGAAAGTAATGGCTGATTTGGGCGTAGCACCACACGAAACGGCAGTTATTTCCGGTATCGGTTGCTCATCGCGCTTGCCTTATTACATCAGCAGTTATGGGTTTCATACTATTCACGGACGTGGTGCTGCCATTGCAACCGGAGTAAAAGTGGCAAATCCAAAACTAACCGTTTGGCAAATAACTGGTGACGGCGATTGTCTGGCAATTGGTGGTAATCATTTTATTCACAGCGTTCGACGGAATGTGGATATCAATGTATTGCTTTTCAATAACCAGATTTACGGTTTGACCAAAGGACAATATTCTCCAACAACAAAAAAAGGGTATATAACGAAATCATCGCCTTTTGGAACGGTTGAACGTCCTTTCCGTCCGGCAGAATTAACGTTTGGCGCACGAGGTACGTTCTTTGGAAGGTTACTTGACGTAGATTTAAAGAATTCCCAGACGACCATATTAGCTTCTGCCAAACACAAGGGAACTTCTATCGTTGAATGCCTTGTGAACTGTGTTATTTTCAATGATGGCGCTCACGGCTGGTTAGCAGAAAAGGAATTCCGTACCGAACGTACCATTATGCTTGAACACGGCAAACCAATGATTTTCGGCAAAGATAGCAACAAAGGTCTTGTTCTTGATGGTTTCAACCTGAAAGTGGTTTCAATTGGTGATAACGGCGTGACTGAAAAAGATATCCTGATTCATGATGCCGCTTGCGAAGACACTACACTGCAAATGAAACTAGCTTTGATGGAAGGTCCTGATATGCCTATTGCACTGGGAATTATCCGCGATGTTGTTGAAGAAACGTATGATGCTGCTGTCGAAAAACAAATTGCTGAAGTTCAAGCCAAATCGAAAGTGAAAACTTTTGACGATTTGATTGCAACCTGCGAACAGTGGGAAATTTAAAAAACAGTTGGCAGTTAACAGTTATCTGTTATCAGTAATGTTCAATAAAGTAATAAACCGGTGCAATTGATTTGTATCGGTTCTTTTTTAATGACAATTTTAAAACAACAATATTATGAGAA
>JBBRTR010000281.1:0-2040 GCA_038244215.1 Bacteroidales bacterium | reverse complement strand
GTTTTAAAACAACTCCTTTGTTTTTACGTCCATCCACTTTTATCACAATAGGATTTTCGAAACGAACATGCCGCAAATACTGCGATTCGAAGACTGCAGGCAATGCATTGAGATAATCGATGTCAAAAGTACCATCGGATTGATACGGATTTATGGTAAAATACGAAACACCAAATGAAGTGAGATTCTGAAAAAAATGAGTTCCCTGACTCGGATCAATATGATAATTCAGCAATCCCGACTCTACAATTACTTTCGCGTTACTAATGTGTGGCCACTTTACAGGAATGCCCAACCACGCATCGGTAGAACCCCAACGACCCGGACCAATTAAAACATAATGCCGGTCTTCTTTACATAAAATTCGATTGACTTTTTCGATATCGTACATAATAAGTTGGTTATTGGCAGCACTGAACACTTCGGGCTTTACATAAACCAAATCGTAAACATCATTTGTAATACCGTGTCCTAAAGCACTGTTACATGTTAAAATTGCATTTTCCTCGGGGATTGTGCCAATATCTTCGTTGATATTTTCGTTTGTGTCAACAATTGGTCTGATTTGAAGTAAATAAAAGGTATGTTGCTTATTGACAGAATAATCAAGATTTACACAAAATTCTATTTCGATAGGCCGCCCCATTTCTATCTGAGCAGTTTTCAATATTTGCTTTAAACATTCAGCCAAAGGGAAAACATTGTGTTCCAATATATTGGCAAATGTTATAACCTTCCGACCGCCTTCATATAAACTATCATAAATTACCTGATCGTTTGCATTAAAAGTTGACGCAATATACTGAAGTGTACCATCTTTTAATGCATCCTGTACATTTATTCTCAATAAGTTAAAACCATCATCTACCTGAGGTCTGAACTTAGCAACATTCAAATCGAGTGCATTAAAATAGGTTTGAGTTTCACGCAAGGCATAGTCTAAAGTGCTTGTTTGAAGTATATTATGAGGATGTGATGGAGAAAATCGCAAGGCAAGACCACCATCAACTATATATTTCCCTAAACCCATTGCCACATTGGCAATACCATCTTCGGGCTTTTCATTCCCAATTGGATAGTAATTAAGTGAGCGTGCAACACCCGAAAACGAAGGGTAAAACCGGTTTCCATAGGTATTTCCGCAAACTTCCTGTAAAACAATTGCCATTTTTTCCTCATCAATCACGTTTTTTGTGGCAGCCATATACGCTTTGCTATCGCGATAAAAAACAGAAGCATACACCGCTTTAATTGACTCGAGTATCATGCTCAGCATTTGCGTTTTACTTTCCGAATTATATGGCACCATATAGGTGGAATATATTCCTGCAAATGGCTGGTAATGTGAATCTTCCAACAGACTTGACGAACGAACGGCAATGGGCGAATTCAAAGCATCGATAAAAACCAATAAATCGGCAATCAGGCGTCGTGGAATTCGAGCTTTCAAAAAGCTATTCAAAATTTCTTCATCGTCTATATCTGACAATGCAACAGGATAAAGCTGATTCAGTTCCATAAATTCAGAAAAAATATCCGTACATAACACCACCGTTTTAGGTATCGTTATTTGGGTATTTTCAAAATTCTCAAAATTTTCATTTTGTTTTATCATCGCGTCAATAAAAGCCAAGCCCCGACCTTTTCCTCCGAGCGAACCCTCACCGATACGTGCAAAGTTAGAAAAGCGATCGAATCTATCGCGTTGAAAAACAGCCACAACACCCAGATTTTTTATTTTACGGTAATGTACAATGGCATCAAAAAGCACTTGTCGTAGTTTTTGCAAATGGATTGGATCGTTCGATTGTACAATTACATTTTTAATAAATTCGGCAAGCGGAAACATGGCACGTGAATAAAGCCAGCGTGAAATATTATTGCGTGAAACATGATAATAGAATGATTCGTCGCTTATTTTAAACAAACAATCCTGTAAGCCACGCAAGTTTGTTACACGTGCTTCTTCGACTCCAGTTTCGGGATTGAAAAAAATAAAATCCCCAAAACCAAAGTTCTCAGTAATCTTTTCTCGTAATT
>JBBRTR010000280.1:0-2045 GCA_038244215.1 Bacteroidales bacterium | reverse complement strand
TGTATTTAAGTCCCCACTTTTATTCCCCCTTTAGGGGGTTAGGGGGCAGGGATTTAGGGGTTTAAGTGATTAGGTGTTCATTCCACCACAAACATTGATTACTTGCCCACTTACATAGCTGGAAAGATCAGATGCAAGGAAAAGAGCAACTTTGGCAACTTCATCAGGACTTCCACCACGACGTAACGGAATAGCTTCCGCCCATTTGGCACGTTGTTCGTCGGTCAATGCATGCGTCATTTCAGTTTCGATAAATCCGGGAGCAATTGCATTGGCACGAATTCCACGTGAACCTAATTCTTTTGCAACCGATTTAGCCAAACCGATCATACCTGCTTTTGAAGCTGAATAATTTGCCTGACCTGCATTTCCAGAAACACCAACCACTGAACTCATATTGATAATACTTCCGGTGCGTTGTTTCATCATAACTGGCGTTACTGCATGAATAAAATTGAATGCCGATTTCAGATTCACGTTAATTACCGCGTCCCATTGTAATTCGGTCATGCGCATCATTAAACCGTCTTTGGTAATTCCTGCATTGTTTACTAATACGTCAATACGTCCAAAATCTTTTACAATCTGATCAACCACAGTATGCGAATCATCAAATAATGCAGCATTCGAAGCATATCCTTTTGCTTTCACACCCAATGCTTCAATTTCTTTTTGTGTATTCAATCCGTTTTCGTCGATAACCAAATCGGTAAATGCAATATTTGCACCTTCACTGGCAAGTTTCAAAGCAATTGCCTTTCCAATTCCGCGAGCAGCTCCGGTTACGATGGCAACTTTTCCTTCTAATAATTTCATGTTATTCTTTTTAATTATTTGAATTGATTTCTTAAGTCCCCATAAGGAGATTAAGGGGTTATTTCAGGGGCAAAGATAGTGCTTTTTTCCCAAATTTGGCAAAAACCTGCATACTTTGCTCTGTTTTGTGCAAAGAAAATGAAATCCCGATCAATTAATATAATAAAAAAACGCCCAATTTCTCAGGCGTTTCTCTATAAACTATTTACTATGAACTATAAACTAAATTTATCCGTTCATCGAAACCAGAAACTCATCATTATTTTCGGTGCGTTCCATACGTTCTTTCAGAAATTCCATAGCTTCCATCGAATTCATATCAGCAAGGTGACGACGAAGAATCCACATACGGTTCAACATATCTTTATCAAGCAATAAATCGTCGCGACGCGTACTGGATGCCATAATATCCACTGCTGGGAAAACACGTTTGTTTGACAGTTTCCGATCAAGTTGGAGTTCCATATTACCTGTTCCCTTAAATTCTTCAAAGATTACTTCGTCCATTTTTGAACCGGTTTCAGTCAATGCCGTGGCTATAATCGTCAAACTACCACCATTTTCGATATTACGGGCAGCTCCGAAGAAACGTTTTGGTTTGTGCAGCGCATTGGCATCCACACCACCCGAAAGAATTTTACCTGAAGCAGGTGAAACTGTATTGTAAGCACGGGCAAGTCGAGTAATCGAGTCAAGCAAAATAACCACATCCTGGCCACATTCCACCATACGTTTTGCTTTTTCATGAACCATACTGGCCACTTTCACGTGACGTTCGGCTGGTTCGTCAAAAGTAGAAGAAACCACTTCGGCACGTACGCTACGAGCCATGTCTGTAACTTCTTCAGGACGTTCATCAATCAGTAATACAATCATGTACACTTCAGGATGATTCGCCGCAATCGCATTGGCTATATCTTTTAGTAAAACAGTTTTACCTGTTTTAGGTTGAGCCACAATCAAACCGCGCTGTCCTTTACCAATTGGCGAGAACAAATCTACAATTCGAGTTGATAAAGTATCGTTTTTACCGTTGCAAAGATTAAATTTTGTATCAGGAAAAAGAGGAGTAAGGTGTTCAAAAGGAACTCGGTCACGTACATATTCCGGCGAACGGCCGTTGATTTTACCAACCTTGATAAGCGGGAAATATTTTTCGCCTTCTTTCGGTGGACGGATAGCACCTTTTACAGTATCACCAGTTTTCAGTCCGAAAAGTTTGATTTGTG
>JBBRTR010000279.1:0-2079 GCA_038244215.1 Bacteroidales bacterium | reverse complement strand
TATATTTTTGGGAACGGCATTCAATTTAATCCTTTGATTCTTTAAATAATGGGAGAAAATTTGATTGAAATATTTAACCTGATTGCTATTTTGGCAATAATTTCTATTCCTTTTTTGAAAACAAAAGGAAGAGGAATACTTGTGCTTGTTGCTATCACATTGCAGGTTATTATTATTTCAGTTGCAGCTTTTTCTGTTTTTTCAAATGGTGGTATTGATTACAGTTATGGTGGTTCTTTCATCACCGGAAATATTCCTGTTCGCGTTGACTATTTGTCAGCATGGTTTATACTGGTTATCAGTTTTACCTTTCTGACCGGTGTTTGGTATGGTGTACAATATCTAAAGAAATATACCGATCAAACCACAAGTTTAGAAATTCATGCCATAGCCTATTTATTGGCTTACACGGCTATGATTGATATTTGTATCGTTCAAAACGGATTGGTATTTTTGGTAGTTTGGGAAATAATGGCCTTGAGTTCCTTTATTTTAATTATTTTTGAAAGTTATAAAACAGAAACAATAAAAGCCGGAATAAATTTCTTAATCCAATCGCACATTTCCATTCTTTTTCTTACGATTGCTTTTATGTGGGCCAAAATAAAGACAGGCTCGTTTGATTTTGCAACAATTTCTGCTTACAGTTCTGCTCAACCGGCTGCTATAAGTATTGGATTTTTTGTGTTTTTCTTTATCGGTTTCGCTATAAAAGCAGGTTTTGTACCTTTTCACACCTGGCTTCCGTTGGCACATCCCGCAGCTCCGGCTCATGTTTCGGGAGTCATGTCGGGTGTTATTATCAAAATTGGCATTTATGGCATACTGAGAATGATATTGCTGATTAAAACCGATATGATTTCAATCGGATATTTTATTTTGGCGATTTCGGTTCTGACCGGTGTTTATGGTGTGATGCTGGCCATCGTGCAACATAACCTGAAAAAACTTTTGGCATATCACAGCATTGAAAATATCGGAATTATAGGTATTGGAATCGGTTTAGGCTGTCTTGGAATTGGATACAATAATGAACTGTTTATTTTTGCCGGATTTGGCGGCGCCTTGTTGCATACGCTAAACCATTCGCTTTTCAAATCACTTTTGTTTTTTACGGCCGGAAATGTCTATCAGGCAACGCACACCATGAATATCGAAGCGTTGGGCGGTTTGCTTAAAAAAATTCCAAACACTGCTTATCTATTTTTGATTGGTTCATTAGCCATTTGCGGTTTACCACCATTTAATGGCTTTGTTTCTGAGTTTTTTATTTACAACGGCCTATTTCATGGATTGGTTTCGCATGATTTTTTGCTTACAATATTTATACTTTTTGTAATTTTGAGCTTAGTGATTATCGGAGGTTTGGCACTGATTTGTTTTACAAAAGCATTTGGAATTGTTTTTCTGGGAACATCGCGTCAGGAAAAGCAGGAAATATCCTTTAAGGAACATCCTTCAAATATGTTTCCGCTGTATGTAATTACTACCTTTATTTTGTTGATAGGAATTTTTCCTTTTGCATTAAGTTCTGTTTTACAAAAAATCATTCAATTATATAAACCTTCCGGCGTATTTCCAGCTATAAATATATTTGATAATTTAACTTTTATTGGTTGGTACTCATTAGGATTTATGGTACTTACAGCTGTACTTTATTATATCCGGCATATTATTTCAACACGTCGTAGTGCTGAAGTTGAAGAAACATGGGGATGTGCATATACAGGCGATCCGGCTAAAATGCAATACACGGCTTCTTCATTTGTTCGCAGTTACAGAAAGTTGGCAGAACCGATTTTGTCCATTCAAAAAGTAAAGACAGTAGCCGAAGGAGCTTATCCTGATAAAATAAATCAGACGACGCATCCACATGATAAACTGGAAAAATGGCTTATTGAAAAGCCTTTAATTCTGTTTAGGCGTTTTCTGAATCGTTTTAGATTTCTACAAAACGGAAATATTCAATTTTACATTCTTTACGGAGTTGTATTTGTGAGTCTGGCCATTTTGATTCCGATATTTATTGACAAAATACTGATAATAATTAATTTCTTAAATCAATTATAATATGGTAAG
>JBBRTR010000278.1:0-2082 GCA_038244215.1 Bacteroidales bacterium | reverse complement strand
GATATTCCATCCAAAAGACAATTCCGCCGAATGATTTCTTCCGCTGTGAATGAAAAAACTTGCATTGTTATTTCAACCCATCAAGTTTCGGATTTAGAAGATTTAATTGACAATATTATTATCATGGATCAACATGAAATTATATTGAAGGAAACTACCGAAAATATATTGACGAAATTATTTTTTAGTACCGGTAAAGATAAAATTACGGATGATTCGGTCATTTATTCCGAAACTACTCCGGGTGGTTTCAATCAGGTTTGTGAAAATACATCGGGACAGCAAAGTAAACTGGATATTGAATTGTTGTTTAACGCAATAATAACTGACAATCATAGAATTAAAGAATTACTCGATACAAATTTCAAATAATAAACGTTTAATTAAAAAAATACAAGTGCATGATTCAAAAATTTAATTTCAAACGATTGGCATTATTACTTCAACGTCATTTTCTTGAAGACATGACGCGGGAAATTATGTTCTGGTCTATCATTACATTGATTTTCACTATTTTAGATCAGCGTGATTTTGTAATTATTGTTATGTTTTTAAGCGGAATCTATTATTCGGTTTTATTGAACAAAGAGTTATCGAACGTAACATCGGGTATGCATTATCTGATGATTCCGGCTACACATGCCGAAAAACTGACTGCAACACTTGTGCTGAATACGATTTATCATTTTGGCATGACTTTACTGGCTTATACTATCGGTAATTCTCTGATATTATTAATCTACCATGTAATTTTGAAACTTCAGATACCCGTTAACTGGGATTTATTTCAAGTAACAAACACCTATGAAGTAAATGGCATTTTAATGGTTTCCGATCAGAATGTTTTCTGGAAAATTTTTGGGCTTTTTGCTTTTACACAATCGGTTTTTATACTCGGATCACTTTATTTTAAAGGAAGTTCCGTAATGAAAACTTTATTCAGTCTGCTTTGTTTCTGTGGAATACTGTTTTTAATTCAAATTTTCCTATTCAAAACAGTATGGAACGTAAAGCATTTACAAAATGCAATATTACCGGTTATAATTATGATAAACGATTCAAGAATTCCTGCAATTATTGACAAGACAATTTTATACGGTAGTTACTTGTTGTTGCCGTTTATCTGGCTTGTAAGCTATTTTCGACTAATCGAAAAACAAATATAAATAATTCATAATCAATAAATAATATGAAAATAAACGATCGTTTTACAAAGGCCGGAGTTGTGATAATCATAGTCGGCATCGGTTTTTTTAGCAATTTAAACAAGAAAATGAAGTTTACAGAATTTATTTATTCAGAAACCATCCAATCTGAATCCATTAAAGTAGATTCATTAAAACCTGAACCGAACAGGCTTTTCATTTATACGAAAAACATTATAAATGAGGGAATTCATCATCTAATTTCAAATTTATGAAAACAAGTAACAAGCTTTTGGTCGGACTTCTGGCTTTTGTAGTTTTTGGAATCATTGTGGTGAATCTGATTTTTAAACATCAAGTAAATTCAAAAACAAAAGTTCGTACTGAAATTAAAACTGATATTCAAACGAATGATTCGGTTTCCGATTCATCGGATAGTATTGCCATGGAAAAGGCAATCAGTAACGAATGAATGGTATGAAACCAAAACCGTCTTTATTATTTTGTCTGATTATGGATTTTTTGGGCTGTGTTTCTTATTTCATACCCGGAATAGGTGAATGGTTTGATATTGGCTTTGCTTCGATTTCGGCATTGATTTTTTATTTAAGTTTTGGAGGAAAGACCGGAAAAATTGGTGCATTAATAAACTTCGCCGAAGAAATCCTCCCGTTCACAGATATCATTCCTACCTTCACATTAGCTTATTTCTATAAAAGATTCAATAAAAGATGAAGCAACTTAAAATCCACACATTTACGCATGTCCCGTTCGAAGGATTAGGTTGTATTGAAGACTGGATTTCAACAAATAATCATATCGCCTCGTTCACAAAGTTTTACGAATCTAATCAGCTACCTAATCCAGATAAAATCGACTGGTTAATCGTTATGGGTGGTCCCATGGGCGTTTATGATGAAACTATTTATCCGTGGCT
>JBBRTR010000277.1:0-2084 GCA_038244215.1 Bacteroidales bacterium | reverse complement strand
TCTAACCTAGCCTTTATAAAATATCTTCCAATTAATTTTATAGATTAGTAAAATGAAGGAAGAATATTTACACTATGCTGCAAATTATTTTACAGCTACAATTAATGAATGGAAGCCCGTACTTGCAAATGATAATTACAAGGATATAATAATTGGCTGTTTGCAAAATCTGGTTAGTAAAAACAGAATAGAATTAAATGCGTTCGTCATTATGAACAATCACATTCATCCGATAGCTATCGGATTCATCTGGCAGCCCTTACAGAGTTTCACGCCAACACAAAATCAGGCATCGTTTATGAAATTCACTGCACGACAATATTACTTTCCCTTGTTGAAAATGATAAAGATTTGCATGCATCGTTTAAAGTAAATAAATATGATCGGGATTACCAGTCCCGATAGCTATCGGGAGGAAAAGAGAACCGTTGAGTATTGAACTGCCTAATAAAAAGATGTTTATCCAAAAGTTAGAATACATTCACTACAACTTGCCTACCGGCAGGCAGGTCCTGTACGGGCAGGGTTATGTGAAGTACCGGAAGATTATCATTATTCTTCAGCGAGATTTTATATTGATGGCACAAACGATTTTGGAATGTTGAAACACTTTTCAGATTAATAAGTGTGGCTCCATACTCCCGCTGGTCGGGAGACCAGGCGGGGCGTTATAGGTTTCGTGATTTAAAAGATGCAAAAAGTGGAACACCTACACTGGCGGAAGCAGAATTATTTTTTTATTATTTTCGAAACCTTATCACTAACTGAAATTGAAGAAATGATTGCACCTTCCATATATCCTCCAAATACATTACTGGTTTCTGTACCTGTAAAGAAAAGTTTGTTGTTCATAAAACTTTTATCAAACAGAGAATGCCCATTATTAAGGTGGGGTGCTAGAAATTTATCATCTCTTGGCTGAATGTATTTATCGTTCCAAATTTTATCGTTATAGCTTATAAAGTCTTGCGCTTCATTACCAAAATAGTGTTTCAATTGCGTTATAACTTTTTCTTTCCGTTCTTCAAAAGTATAATGTATGGCTGACCCATTCAAAAAGCCCTTTATCGAAAATTTAGTTTCTTCAAAATTGGTGTGGTCGTATATTTCTGTCGCGAACCCTGATTGGCTATATACACTTCCAGAAAACCCATTTTCTTTCCAAAATGCTTTTTTATATTCAACAGAAAACTTTGCTGAACCACTCATCCAGGTTTGTGTGTTCTGCATCACCTGATTTATATGTTGTGGTAACGCAGGAAAAAATTGAACGGCATCGGTGAGCAATTTGGGAGGTATAGCAACAATAACGTGTTTACACATAAAGTGGTTTTGCAAACTATCTGAAATTTTAATGCTATCGCCTTCATCAATAATTTCAGTTACTTCGGTATTCAACATAATAGCTTCTTTACCTATCGCCTCATGCAATGCACCAATAATACTATAAGTCCCACCTTGTATTCTATATGCAGACTGTTCATTGGCTGGTACAAAATATTGTTGTGGCGGCTCAAATGACATTGTTTCAAATAAAGCAATTCCTTCATTGTGTTGTTCAAAAAATCCGATATTGATTTCTGATAAAAAGCGTATGAGGTTTTTGTGTTCTTTACCAAACCAGGTAGCACCCATTTCCATAGGTGTTTCATGGTTACCGTAAATTGTTTCTATGCGGCCGCCCAAACGGTTTTGGGCTTCCAAAATTTTGAAATTAATATTTTGTTTTTTTAAATGATAGGCGGTTGAAAGTCCGCTTAAGCCCGCACCGATAATTATTACCTCTTCCATTTTTAGTTCTCTAATTATAACTTTTTGAAATTGTAAGTTCAATCCAAAAGATGCAAGAATAATTAAACTTTATTTTTAATCCTCGCTTTTTCGTCTTTAAGAGTTGTACACTCCGGTGTAATATCAAAAAGAAACCATTTCGCCACTTTCGCCAAAGCTAAGTACACAACATTTTAAAAATCGTTCGTTGAGTTTTACTCCTGCCCACATCTTGGCGCAAGGTGAGTCCAGCCTTCTCTGGGCGTACTTGTTCCATTGAATACTAACTATAGCTTTAATCAACTAATCCTTTG
>JBBRTR010000276.1:0-2096 GCA_038244215.1 Bacteroidales bacterium | reverse complement strand
TAGTAATTTGGCTTTTAGTTGTTATCTTCAATTTCAGTTTTTCAACCAGTCCCGATAGCTATCGGGATTCCGGGCAGACGAGCAATGAATTCCCTGCCTTTGCAAATACTCAACGTTGTAGGCAATCAAATGAAACTCTCTAAACCTTTAAAATATTTTATTGCGTCAACTTCAATTTTGGCAGTTGTTTTGTTAACCGCCGCATATTTTGGACATAAGAAAAACGTAGACTCTCCACTAACCAAGCTCTATGTATTAGCCTTTAATGGAAATGACATAAAAATTTATATTGATAACAAGATTGATAAAGACAAACTGAAAATTGAAGATAACTTAAATAACGATATTTTTTCAAATGGCAAATTAGTAGGAAACATTGCAAATGAGTATGGCGACACTTACTTTAACTTTTATTACGACAAACAACTTTTTGCAGTTGCCGGACTGGTTCAACACCCTATTAATTGGAACGTTTTTCAATTTTGTTTTCTCACATAATAGAGGTTTTTTTAGGCATGATCGAACAAAATAATTTCTGACGAAAAAATTTTGTTCGGATGCCTTTTATTTCATTCGACTAAACTATCCCTGACAAGTTGCTCCTCAGCAGAGCTTGTTTCCGTTTGGTTTAGCCCTATAAAGATATTGTCTGGCTGCTGTTGTTTAAAACAAAAAATTTCATCCACGTTTATCCCCTGTTTCTTCAAATTTTTGTAAGGGCTTTTATAGCTTGTGCCAGAATGGATTCTCTGGTAATTATAAAACATCATCCACCTGTTTAGTGTATTAAAACAGTCTTTAGTCTCTTCAAATTCATACCACCTGCAGATCACTCTTTCAAGCAAACTATGGTAGGATTCTATATGGGCATTTTGCTCGGGAGTAGCCGGTTTTGTAAACTCCTGTTCAATGCCTGCGGATACAAAATATTTCCTTACCAAAGTGCTTTCAAATTGAGAGCCATTGTCGCAACGGACATACACTTTGTCTGGTCGAATGTAAGTTGCTACTATTTGTTTAAAAAAGCTTTTTACATCTTCCTTTTTGATACTTTCCTGAAACAAATGTCCAAGCACCCATCTGCTATAAACATCGATTACGGTTAGTAATGGAACCATTTTTCCTGTGCAGTGTATATACATAAACTTGATGTCGAACTCCCAGTAAGAAAACGCTGTAGATGGCTCTGGAACTAGCTTTGTAACCCATTGCTTTGTACCTATCCTTAGCTGTTTTGACCGGTAAAGCAACTTGTGTAGCTGCATCAGCCCAAATACCTTTTTATGGTTGATAAGATACCCTAATTCATCTTGCAAATAATAAGTAACCTTTAAATATCCGTAGTCAACGAACTCTTGTTCCAACAATAGCTTCACCTTGCTCACAACCTCGTCATTGGGCACCTTTGTGCCACTCACGGTCATCGTAAATTGACTTGGTTTTACGCCTCTTATATTAGGCGTACCGGTGGGTGCTTTGTAATAATAAGCACTGGCAGAAAGCCCTGTATATTTCAACACTTTTCTTACCGGATATTGTTGTTCTATAAACATGGCTGCCGTCATTTTCCTGTCAATTTGTTTAATGACGTTTTTTTTAAAAGCTCATTTTTAATCTTCAGCTCAAGTTCTTTGTCAGCAACAATTTCTTTCAATCTTTGGTTCTCAAGTTGAAGGCGTTTTAACTCAGGAGATAGCTTTCCTGCTCCTGTTTTTAAACCCTCCAGGCCAGAAACGGCATAAATTTCTTCCCAGTTCTTTAGTGCCTGATAGCTAATCTCGTGTTTGCGTGCTGTCTCAACCAAACCCAATGTTTTGGATTCTTCTAAAATTCGTTGCTTCTCTTGCGGACTTTTTCTGGCTCGTTTGCCCATGATATTTCAAATTTACACCCTCGTTTATAATTTGAATATCGTTCCAAAGATTTAGGGGGCTGGAGGGTCCTTATCACAGTAGGATATTTATAAAATTATCTAAGCCATAGCCCTATATCAAGAAATTCTATCTATTTCATAACTCCATACACATTTCGCTAATATTAGTATTTGTATCCGTATTCGCAACTATAATAAGTAAATTCCATTTGCAAAATGTACT
>JBBRTR010000275.1:0-2212 GCA_038244215.1 Bacteroidales bacterium | reverse complement strand
GCCACACCACTTTGAATTTTAAAATCAGCCAGTTGATTGATGGATATATATTGACCGTTTGGAGTAAAGATTTTTAGCTCTTTTATTTTCTGAACAGGCGTTAAATTATTCAAAGGGAAAATCATTCGGATATCTGTTAGTTGCTCTTTCTCAGGAATCGTTCCAACGACCTGACCGGACATGTAGGTTTCCAACTGATTTTGAAGATCGGCTGTATTCAGCCCAT
Organism: Bacteroidales bacterium; assembly: GCA_038244215.1. Lineage (GTDB taxonomy): Bacteria > Bacteroidota > Bacteroidia > Bacteroidales > Paludibacteraceae > Paludibacter. The sequence goes on along the minus strand of JBBRTR010000275.1, from coordinate 1,986 downwards.
ATTGCTTCAAAACGCCTTCTTTAGGTAAGATTTTAAGCATTGGTCCGGCAACAACAATCCCATTGAAAACATCGGCAGTACCTTTTATTGTTCCAATTGAATCAGCGACCTGCTTCGATAATTTCTGTAGTTTCTCGGTATCATCACCAAATATTTTAATTTCAATTGGTTGAACACTGCTCATTAAATCACCTAACATATCGCCAATAACCTGACCAAAATCGATCGTTAGAGCAGGCAATGTTTTTTCTATTTTAGTTCTGATTACATTCGAAACTTCTTCTGTCGTTTTATGTCTGTTTTTTTTCAATTCAATTAAATAATCACCCCGGTTTGGTTCCGTTATAAAAAATCCCATTTGCGTTCCCGTACGACGGGAATAAGTTTTTACTTCAGGAGTTTTTTCCAATATTTTGTCAACTTCATTCAACATCCGATCGGTTTCTTCCAGCGAAGTTCCAGGAGGAGAATTATAATCCAAAACGATAGAACCTTCGTCCATTTCGGGTAAAAAGCCTGTTTCCAATTTTGGTAGTGTTATGGCTAATGCGACAATTAAGATCAAAATAAAACCAACACTTAGAAAAGGACGACTAATAAAATAATTTATCCAGGCATGACTTTTTACTTTTTTAATTTCGTTGGTTTCCGATAATCCTTTGTTCTTTGAAAACAATAAATAAATCACCGGTAGTCCAAGCCAAGTAATTATGAAAGAGCAAACCAATGTAATAATCATTGTTTCAGTCAGAATTTTAAAATAGGCTCCAGCCACACCCGACATTAGTTCGAAGGGAAATAAAATCACGATGGTGCTTAGGGATGAGCTTACCATGGAGGGTATTAAAAACTGAATGGCTTTACCGACTAACTCTTTCGGCTTCCGATCCGGAAATTCTTCGTACGTACGATGTATCTGCTCCACAACAATGATCGCATCGTCGATGATTAAACCGATAGAAGCAGCTATGGCTCCAATGGTCATGATATTGAAATCGAAACCCACCACCGTTAGAGCAACAAAAGTGAGTGCCAGCGTCAACGGAATGGTAAATAATAAAACGATTCCGGCTTTGTATGATCGCAAAAACAACAACACAACAACGATTGCTAATGCTAAGCCAATCCAAAGTACATCGATAATGCTGCTGATGCTGCCGTTTACAAATTCTGCCTGATTGTAATAGGGTTTTAATTCTACTCCTTTTGGTAAAATCTTATTCAATTCCGTGACTTTCTCAGAAACCAGAGTGGCCACATCAATCAGATTACTATTGGGTTGCTTGAGTATCGCAACCAATGGTACATTCTTTCCGTCAGCTTTGATTTTTAAATATTCTGTTCTTTCCGAAATTTTTACGGTTGAAACATCCGAGATTTTTATTCTACGTATTCCATTATCGGAGAGTACCAGATTTTCAAGTTCTTCAATATTTTTCAAAGTAGCATCTGTAACAGTCAGATATAGCCGGTTATAGTCTATCGAATAGCCATTAGATTTAATAAAATCGGTTTGTTGAATAACATTCTGAATAGTTTGAGGATTAATTTTCAGATTATTCAGTTTTTGCTGGTCCAATTCAATACGATATTCTTTGTCTTTACCACCAATAACTTCCACGGACGAAACACCTTCAACTCGCGATAAGAAAGGTTTAATCGTGTATTCAGCTATCATTTTCAACTCCACCTGACTTTTAGTTTCCGACTGGATGGAGTAACCCATAACAGGTAGAATGGAAGGATTCATTTTTTCAACGGTAATCTGAACACCTGCTGGTAAATCGTTTTTTATTTGTGCAATTTGTGACTCTACCTGTTGTTTGTCTAGATCAATATCGGTATTCCAATCCATAAAAGCAGAAATCTCGCAACTTCCCATGCTGGTAGTACTCCGAATCAAATGCAAATGTTCAACCCGTTTGATGGCATTTTCTATAGGTTTGGTAACCGTTACCATCATTTTTTCAACCGGTTGTTGACCGT
>JBBRTR010000274.1:0-2317 GCA_038244215.1 Bacteroidales bacterium | reverse complement strand
TATAATATTGCTCATTTCATAGTGGTTATAAGGGTTTAACATATAACCGGGTAAGAAAAGCCTGAAGATAAAAGAAAAAACCCGCGATTAATTCATGCATTTTGGGAAACCCCAGAATGACAAGATTAGGCTGCCTGAAATCGTCGGGCTTCCAATGTCCTCCGAAGAGAATCCTTATGCCCGAAAGCATAAGGTAAGGCCTGTCCTGTTATTTCTATAGCTTCGCCCGATTGTAAATATGTTGAGTTTCCAAACGGATTGAATTAACGCGGGTTTTATTTTTGTATTTTCAAAGAACGTCGAACATTAGTCTTTTAAAGCTTCGGTCAGTATGCTATCAATGTTAGTTAGTGTAGGTGATAAACTTTTAGTCACAAATGATACTTCCTCCTGGTTATTAATAGACATGGTAGCGAAATGTAATACAACCATTGCTAATAAATCTTGTTTGTCGCTGTATCTAAAGTTTTCTGCATAATGGCTGATTTGTCCTTCAATATGTTTCGCAGCTTTACGAATAGTTTCCTCCTCATCACGTGCTATGGTCAGCCGGTATGGCCTCCCTGCAATGGTAATGGTGATTGGTAATTCGTCTGCCATAGGCTATTATATTGTTTTATTGTTCAAAAGATCAATGCATGTATCAAGTTCCCGCAGTAATTCGTTTATCTTTTTTTTGGCTGTGGATGATTCCTTGCCGGTTGGGATTGATTTTGCTATTGTTAGTATTTGTATTTGTTTTTCCAGTTCAACTATCGATTGCTTGTATTGTGCCAGGCTGTTTTCAGTTTCGGTGTGCTTAGTCTGAAGTTTGTTAAATTCTTCCTTTAGTTTTTTGTGCCTGAGCGCCAGTTGTCTGCCTTTAATATCCAGCCCTTTAACCAGGTCGCTTAAGTCTTTCATCTAATTAATCACACTTGATGCTTGAAGTAATAGGTGCAAAGATAGCTACTAATTGAGATAATAACAATACCATAACATTTAATTCTTCGTAAATTTATGTATGGTTTTGTGCATCAGATTATTAAGTTAAGAAACCTGCCTGTGAATCCTGCAGTTTATATTACCGGATTTTGGTAGAGTGATATAAAGTTCTGATAATCAATTCCGTTGGAATTAATGACGAATGAGGAAAAAAAGGAATTTGGGATTGATACTAACGTTGAAAGTAAAATACAGATTTTAGAAAGAACCGCTAATGGCACTGTTGGGGTCTATCGAATAATTAGAGAAGATCGGCCAATTCTAAGCGAATATTAAAAACTGAAATAATTTTAGATAAAAAAAGACCCCTTAGAAATTAATCTAAGGGGTTTTGCTTTTTGTTTTGTTAATTAGTCTTTGATAAGACGTACACCAAAAACGTTTGCTGGCAATACCAGGTAGTAGACAGTAAAGTCAGAACTGTCATTGGTTACAAATAAAAGATGCCCAAAATTTCCAGACGGAGTTGCGCTCCACCAAGTTGCATAGGTGTTTATTTGTGCCGATATTCCAAATTCACACGTTCTGTCGCCGTTCGGAAGTGCGGTGAAGCCTGTGCTATTAGTGGCGCCTGTATTAGGACTTGCCCAATGAATGGTGCCAACTTCTTTGAGTGCGCCTCCGTTAGTATTTACGAACCAGTATAATTCAGTCCAGTCATTATCATTTGCAACATGCCAACCAGCTGGAGCTAGTTTTTCAGTAAAAACTGCGTAAGCGTTGTATAAACGACCGTAAATTTTGGAAATCTCGGGATCGTTATTGTAGTCGCAGTATCCAGGAGTCGTCAGATTATTCCAAACATTAGCGTCAGTGACATTAGGAATTTTCGTTCCATCATTGTAATGAGTAACATTTAAGTTTTCTTTGAGCCATACTTGGTCACCGATTTTTACCGAGTGGTAGAAATTACCATCGATGTCGCTAACTGCGTAAGTTTCAAAGCTCATAGTAGTACCATCTGCTTCTCCAGAAATATTCTGACTCTTAACTGTAAAGTTATAAACTTTTGCAAGAGTTAAGTCGCTTATCTGAGCGCTGACGTTTATTTCCGAGTTGTCGCTGAATGTTCCGGCTTGAATTGTGTGGTTGAGTTTATTAGGCTCATCACCGCTGTATTCAAACCAAACTTTTGTTGCTTTTCCTTTAGGATTAACAACGGCGTTTAACTGGGCCGAAGTCATAGTAACCTTCGTGGCTTCTTTAGTTAGTGTTTGTAAGAAAACCCATAACCTCATAAATATCAACAAGATAGTGTTAATAACTTTATTGAATATAAATGCGATAATTTTTGTTTGTTACGGATAAAATACTGATCTTTATGGTGTTAAAC
>JBBRTR010000273.1:0-2340 GCA_038244215.1 Bacteroidales bacterium | reverse complement strand
TTCCGAGCTACGAATATTATCAACAAATTCTTTTCCCCAGGATGTTTCGACAACCTTTGTCATACGTAAATTAGAGACGGTCAGTGATTGATTTGTTCCGGTTGAATAGTCGCTTTGCTCTATATCGTTAGTTGGCGTATTCCCCATAAAAATTCCATTTGTTGTGATCGTAGGAGTAAATGTGATGTCGACGTTTCCCTGGATAGAAGAAGGTTTGATTGTAGTGAAACCCGAAGCATTTTCTTTTACAATTATCATTCTCCATTTACCTTCCGGCGATGTAGGGGTTGGGTCAACTGAATTAGGTTTTTTACAAGAAAACAGTGCCAGGCTGATTATGACAATAAAAAGAAATGTCTGTTTCATATGAAGTTGTTTATTGTTATTGACAATTTTAAAAGTCTAATGTTGCACATGCAAACGCACAAATATTACTGAGGCATGAATATTTTAGGTTGGGCCATGTCCTGCTCTGCTGCAAGCTATGAGGGGTCACGCGCCGTGGGATTAGATTTCTTTCTCCACTACTATAAATTGAAGAGGCTGCTTTTGTAGGCCAAACTTTTTTCTATTGGAAAGCGCTGTGTTTTTTCATATAGCAAAAAGTTTTTTTCTCCATGTTAGTTCTCTATTTTGTAAAGCATGGTTTGATTTTTGTTTTTTTATCAACTGCTACAATTGAACTTTGCTTCATATTTAAGAACTAAAATCATGAAATTATTTGTTCTTCCAAATGACGAATACACTTTGTAATTTTATTTTGTAAAAAAAATTCTTTAGCTGTTTAAATTTCATAAAATTAAAAAAGCAATAGTAACAAAGGGATTTGTTCTGGCATTGGCCGGAATATTCATGACTTCAACAATGCTGGCGCAGAATGATAAATCAAAACGGCCAAGTCCACCTGCCATTGCTTCCGGCACAGTGCATGGCGCCACTATTACTATTAATTACAGCAGCCCTTCAGTAAAAGGAAGAAAGATATGGGGAGATTTGGTTCCATACGATAAAGTTTGGAGAGCAGGAGCCAACGAAGCGACGATATTTGAGACAAACAAGGATATCAAAGTAGAAGGTAAAACCCTGGGTGCGGGAAAGTATAGCTTATACGCGATACCCGGGGAAAAGGGATGGACAATTATTTTTAATTCAGCAACGGGTCAATGGGGAATAAACCGTGACTATACAACAACTGAAGATCCGGCAAAAGATGTATTGCGTTTACTTGTACAATCTAAAAAGTCAGCAAGCTTTAACGAACGATTAATCTATAAAATAGATAATAAAGGTTTTGCGCTTCTGTGGGAAAACCTCGAAATACCAGTTTCAATAAAATAATTTTTATTGAAAGTTCCTTCCTTTATACTGTTTCCAGTTTTCTCTAAGTGAAAGCCGTTCCTTGCTATCGGGGTTTACACAATATAATCTCCCGGCTACAATATTCTTTCGGTGAAACCCGATGCCTGATTAAAGATTGAATATTACAAAGCCAACCTACAATCTTTGCAATGATTTCGCACGAATGCCCGTCTTTAACGCCAAGGTAACTTTGCCCTGGTTGAGGAATTCTAAACAACCTCTGTGCAACAATAAAAATTTATTTTTTGACCTTATTCAATGTAGATTTCCAAAATAGATCGTAACCATCGTGGGCATCCACATTCACCTTGCCAATAATTTTTATGTCGACATTTACAATGCCATTCAGCCATATACTGAGATTATCCGTTTTAATGATATCGGTCGAAGAAATTTGGCCATCCCCGTTTATCAGCATGTGTCTCAGCATAGTGGCAGACACATAGATGATTATTTGAGCAACCCTCTTTTTCCTATTGGCATCAATGACGAGCTCATTATTTTTATTTCTATAACGGATCTTATTCACATCGTTTTTATCTCCTTCGATCGTTACTGTTCCCGCTGGCTTATTGGTTAGTATCACCCAAATATTTCCATTAATTATTATGTTTTCGAAGGGGTTCCCGATGATTACTTCCTTTGTTACCCGCGATTTTTCTTTGTCGCCGGGCGTAAAAGAAAATAGCAATAATGAAGCTGAAAAAAGCAGGTTGATAAATAGCGTCCCCTTAATATTTTGAAGAAGCTCTTGATTTTTTGTTTTCATTTTATTTTGTTTTAAAAAATAATATTTTAGAATGGATTGTAATTCTCTATGTTATAGTTTTCCCGGGCTTGTTTTGCCGCCAGGTATGTTATAGGTTTTGGTGTTTTTCTTAAAGAAGAATCAGGTAGTAATCCCGTTTAAAATCAGTTCTCTCAGATTCCGGCTGCAATAAATATTTATCCAGCAATCTCCGAAGTGTTATTTTGTCAACT
>JBBRTR010000272.1:0-2374 GCA_038244215.1 Bacteroidales bacterium | reverse complement strand
TAATTCACCACCCAATAGATAAACACGCTCTCCCATACCAATAAGCCCATAGGAATCAGTCTTTCTGCTCTTATTAACATCGATACCTATTCCATTATCTGTTATTTTCAATACCAATTTATCTTCTGAATGAGTGAGGTAAATCTTAACTTCTGTTGCTTTTGCATGTTTTGCAACATTATTCAAGGCTTCTTGAATGATCCTGAACAATGCAATGGCTTGCTGAGAATCAATATCAAGGCCACCAAACGAATTATTAAACTGCGTTTTGATCTTATATCTTTCTCCAAAGTATTTCACATGTGATTTGACAGCTTCCGAAAATCCAAGTAATTCCAGAATTTCCGGTCTTAAATCAGTCATAATTTTACGGGCTGTTTTTATGGTGTTATCAACAAGATTAATCAGATTCTCAAATTTTAATATCAAATCATTCGTAATTGAATTACTGAAGTTTTTTATCACATCTTGTTTGAGCATACCTAAATCAATCTTAATAGCAATCAATATTTGACCTAATTCGTCATGAATTTCACGAGCCAAAACAACACGCTCTTCTTCACGGACATTTTGGAGATGCGAGGCAAATTTCTTTAATAACTCCTGCGATTCTCTCAATGCTTGCTCGGATATTTTTTTATCGGTTATATCCGTATGCTGAATAATTACATGGCTTACATCTCCATTCTGATCCTGAACAGGATATGCCCAGTTGCTAAACCATGCTTTTTTCTTGTCTTTAATCTCAATATGCTGTGATTCGGCAGCAGCTTCTATATCAAAAAATACTTCCCATTCGGCGGTTTCACCTTTTTCAAACACGTTTTTAAGTTTTGGAATAATTCCATTTCTTTTTATTTCTTTATCGTTGAAAATATTATAAACATGACCTTCAATATTTTCTGCTTCAACCCCAAAAATTTGTGTCAATTTCGGATTTATCCGTTCACACCAACCCTCACCATCAAGAATTTGAGTGCTCAAAGACGACTGCATAAACATTTGTTCAAAAAATTGCTTTTGATTGGACAATTCCTTTTCAATTTTTTTCCGCTCCGTAATATCGAGCACTAAACCGGAGACAATCAATGGTTTTCCGGTTGCATCTTTTTTCGAAACGAATCCTATATCATAAAACCATTTATACTGCCCTGAAGAAGTCAAAATTCTATACTCTATTTCATATTTATCATTGTTCCCATAAATATGGTCACGCATCGCCTCCATGGTTTTTTCATAATCATCCGGATGAACCAGTTTCATAAAATCGTGATAATTTGTGAAATCTTCGAAAACATAACCCAACATATCTGTTTTGCGTTTTCCAAAAGATGCAGCACCTGTTTCCAGATTCATTTCCCACCAGGCCATATTGGCAATCTTCATCGCCATTTCTAGTCTATTATTATTTTCTAAAATTTTCATTTCAGCTTTTTTCCGTTCTGAAATGTCAATATTAAAACCAGCTATCCCGAGTAGTTTGTCATTGTTTCTTATCGGAAAAACAATTTGTTGGTAAGGTATAAGTTCTCCATTCACCATGAATTCATATTCTTCATCTATGATTTCGCCACCTAAAACCCGTGAATTATTGTGCGCCCACAATTGCCGCGTTTCTTCATCAATTTGATTGTCGGTTTGTGGAGTAGTTCCAATTATTGAACCGGAATGGTCGATCAGTTTTTTGTTTTCCAGAATGCCCACACTTCGAGTGTCGCGTGCCCATATTTCGAAAGGTGAATTTTCAATAAACGTGCGAAGCAAAGTTTCGCTTTTTTGTAAGGCATCTTCTGCCGATTTTCTTAACGTAATATCATGAAGACACAATAACAAATTTTTACCTTGTGCGCTGTTAATAATTGCGGTAGATCCAAGAAATGAGATTTCCTTTAATTCACCGGTTTCCTTTGAAACTATTTCAACAACATATTCAATATTTTGCTCTCCAATTCCCGTTTTAAATGTGTTTTGAATTGCTTTCCTGAGTGAACAATTGGCACACTTTTTTCCTAACCCACAACCTTTTGCATCATCTTTTGCATGCATACAATCAATTACTCCACCAAATTTGTTTGAAAGTATTGATTCTTTATCAATCAAGTTTGTTATTGTACTAAATGCATTGTTTGAGAATAAAATATTCCGCTGTTCGTCCAACAGACACATCATTACCGGAGCATTATCATATATCGCCTGTAATTCTTGTTTGCTGTCTGTCAATGCTTTTTCTGAAAGTTTACGGTTAGTTATATCATGAGCAATAAATACAAACTTTGAAATCTCACCGTTTAGCTCCCTGATTATACCACCATTCACTTCTATGTCAATAAAAGTCCCATCACGGTGTACTGATTTATATTCATTTGGTCCGGTT
>JBBRTR010000271.1:0-2400 GCA_038244215.1 Bacteroidales bacterium | reverse complement strand
GAATTAGGTAGCGGAGGCGTAGCTGATGTTAACGAAGCCCAATGGACTTTAAGTGGACTAGCAAATGGATGGAATCAAATTTTATTGAATGTTAGTGATGCATCAAAAATTGGAACTCCTAATATGGCTGCCATCAACTGGTTCAGAGTTTACAGCACGAAATCTGCAAGTATTACAACTAAAGTGGATGCTATAGAGGTCGGTCCTAATTTACCACAATTTGTTAAGGGGGCAATTACAGGAACTGATTTATTATTGAGCCAAACTGGAAAATCACTCAATATTTACCCGAATCCTTTAACAAAGAGCGTATTGTCGATAGACATAAATGGTTTTGAAGATCAGAGCGATGTTAGTATTCTCATAACCAATCTAATGGGACAAACGGTTTTTCAAAATGCAGTAAAGAGCGAAAAGCACTTTAAAATTAACACAAGCGGGTTGTTGAAAAGTTCGATCTACTTTGTATCCGTAAAATCAGGAAAATCTATTGTTACAACTAAATTAATTGTTCAGTAGTTCCTGTAATTGTAAAATTAAAGCGGATATCGAAAGGATATCCGCTTGCTACTCCTTAAATAAATCTGACAGATTTAGTCGGAATTTCAAATTATTTAAGCTAAATATATTATGTAATTATCAAACCACCATTAAGTTAAATAAGTATATTATGAAGAGACTATTAATTTCACTTTTTATCTATGTAATTTCCTTCTCACAAATAAGCGTTGCCATTGGAGCAAACTTTGGAAAAGCTCCATATTTGCTTTATACAGCTAAAAATACCGAAATGATGATTGTTTGGCAAACTTTAAGTACAAATTCGGGCACTATAGCATGGGGTAAGGATAATACATATTCAACTGGTACTAAAACTACTACTGAATATGGAAGTTCACACCAACACAAAATAATATTGACGGGATTGACTCCAGGTGTAAAGTATTTTTACAAGGTTACTATTAGTGGAGAAACAAAGACCGGTACTTTTTATAGCGGTGCTAATGCTAATGCAACTAAAGTCAGTTTTTATGCTTATGGCGACACGCGTACGAATCCAGCCGATCATAATGCTGTTGCTGGTAGGATATTAAACGAAATTGCGTTGAAACCTGCCTCACAATCTTTAATTTTAATGAATGGCGATTGTGTTCAATATGGCGATACTGAATCCAGTTGGACGAATGAATTTTTTGATCCGCAATATACAAATATTCAGTCAATGTTAGCTAAATTGCCGTATTTGGCAGCTATGGGCAATCATGAAGGAGCAGGTGCACTTTTTGGTAAATATTTTCCATATCCAGAGTATGCTTCAGGTAGATATTACTATTCATTCGATTATGGACCGGTTCATTTCGTTGTTCTCGATCAATACACCCCTTATACATTAGGAAGTACTCAATACAACTGGTTGGTGAATGACTTAGCAACTTCTACAAAAACATGGAAAATTTTAATGTGTCATGAGCCAGTTGGACGGCATATCCTTCCAGTGGAGGACATGCGAATAATACAACCGTTCAGACTCTCATTCAACCTTTATGTCTAGAATATGGAGTTCAATTTGTATTTTCGGGGCACAATCATTTTTATTCACGTGCAAGTGTAGATAATGTTATGCATATTACTACAGGTGGCGGAGGTGCTCCACTTTATGCGCCTGCAACCAGAACAAATATAGTAAAAATGAGTAATTCAAATCATTTTTGTAAGGTAGATATTGATGGAAATACAATGACATTTACGGCAGAGCAAAGCGATGGAACTATTATTGAATCTATTACTTATATAAATGCTACTTCCAGTGGAACCGATAATGCATCATTTGTTTCAAATTCAAATGTACCTTCAACAATGACACCCGGACAAACTGCCACGGTAAGTGTTACAATGAAAAATACAGGAACATCTACATGGGCAACTGCTAATTCTTATAAATTAGGCAGCCAAAATCCACCAGATAACACTATCCTTTATTCAAACAGAGTATCTATGAACGCAGGTGAAAGTATAGCACCAGGTGCGAACAAAACATTTACTTTTGATATTACCGCTCCAACTACTCCAGGTACCTATAATTTTCAATGGAAAATGGTGCATGATGGCGTTGCATGGTTTGGTGCCCAATCTACGAATTTGCCCATAGTTGTTGGCAATGCTGCTGTTGTTTATTTAGATAAATGTGATGCCATTACAAGCTGGTCTTCATCAAATATATTAACTGTTAACACTACGGATAAAAAGGAAGGTACAGGGAGCCTTCAAAGTGTAGGAAGTGCAACGAATGAATTTAGTAAAGTATTTTCACCGGCATACAATTCGGGAGCAACGTTAACGAACGGAGTATTAAAACTCTGGTATTACATATCGGATGTTACAAAGTCTCCAAGTGTTAAG
>JBBRTR010000270.1:0-2409 GCA_038244215.1 Bacteroidales bacterium | reverse complement strand
TTCAAATACTTCTTATAATTTGTCGTGGACGGCATCGACCGATAATATAGCTGTAACTTCTTATCAGATTTATGATAATGGAGTATTGCTTGGAACATCAAGTTCTAACTCTTTTGCATTAAAAAGTTTTCAACCAAATACCAATTATAGTTTTACAGTAAAAGCAGCAGATGTAGCAGGTAATTTTTCAGATTTAAGTGAAATTCTCTCATTTAAAACAGGAGTTTTTAGTAGCTATGAGGCTGAATTTGCAGTTATTAATGGAGGCTTAATAGCTACCGATCACCCGGGATATACAGGTTCTGGATTTTGGGGAAATGTTGGTTCTGTTGGTAATTATCTTGAATTTACGGTTTATTCTGAAAATGGAGGAAGTACCGATCTTTCATGCAGGTTCAGTAGTGGAGGCTCAAATAAAACAATGAATTTATACGTAAACGGAATAAAAATAAGAACCGAAACATTTCCTTCTACCTCAGGCTGGGATAACTGGTCAACAAAAGTTGAAAATGTAAGCGTAAATGCCGGAAATAATACAATTAAATATCAGTATGATAGCGGAAATACAGGATACATAAATGTGGATTATATCGCTGTTAAACCTAATCCAACAGGTGTTTCTTCAATTAATAGCAAAGCTAATCTTATTGTTTTCCCAAATCCGGCTAAAGATTGGATTACGATTCAAAATGTGGAACAGAATTCTATAATAAGAATTATTTCCATTGAAGGCAAAGTTGTTCACAAAAGTGTTGCCTTAACAATTGGAAATTTTACAATACCAGTGAGTAATTGGGAAAGAGGTGTGTATTTAATTACTGTGAAAAATAACTCAAAAATTAAAATGCAGGAAGTTATATTGAACTGAGTTTTTTATTAATTAAAATCAAACATGAAAAAGATACTAATTATTTTAGGACTTATTGTCGCCAATATCGCGGCATTCTCAACTAATTATTACGTACGTACTGATGGTAACAACAATAACTCAGGCACATCAAATACTCCTGGTGGTGCATGGAAAACATTTTCGAAGGCATGTTCTGCCGCTAATCCGGGTGATGTAGTTTATTTTGCTGATGGAACTTATACTGAATCGCAAGTTACATTACAGGGTAAAAATGGTACGAATACAAACAGATTGGTTTTTCAATCCATTAATAAATGGGGAGCCAAATTGTATCACACCGATGGTGGTGATGGTAACAACTCATCGGGCATTAATATAAATGGTTGTAAAGGTTTTACAATGGATGGCTTTGAAATGCATACCAGTCCAACCGGTTATGTTGGCAGCGGATGGGGTATTTTAGTTTCCGGTGGTTGGGTTACCATATCGAATTGTAAAATTCATGAATTTGGATTTTCGGGAATTGGAGCAGCTAACATTGACAATTTGCTGATTGACAATTGTGAGGTATACAACAATTGCTGGAAATTCTCTGGTGCTAATGGTAGTGGTATTTCTGTATGGCATGCTATATCCGATGGACTAAGTAGCCCTAACAATATAGGTATCATTGTCAGGAAAAATAAATGTTATAACAATTGGGCTCCACCTTATGGAGGACACGGACCAAGCGATGGTAATGGGATTATAATTGACGATTTTGATAATACACAAGGTGGCGGACAGACAGGTGGATACACGAAAGCAACTTTGGTTGAGAATAATCTTTGTTTTAATAATGGAGGTGCCGGTATAAGTAATTACGATAGTAAAAATGTTACTATTCAAAATAATACTTGTTATTACAATCAATGGAAAAAAGACCAATATGCTGATGGCAAAGGTTGTGGTGATATTGACGTTACCTGTGAGTCTGGTAAAGGTAACAACAACAAGATTTATAATAATATTAGTATCAAAAATCCAAGTCTAAGCAGTGTTGGTATAAGATTGATTAATGAAACAAATTGGGTAGCAGAATATAATATAGTAAGCAGCAGTAATGCAAAGCTATCAGCAACCAATATAATGACCAGCACTGTGAACTTTGTAAACGCTTCCATCGACCCTATTGTTGCAGATTTTCATTTACTATCAACAAGTCCTGCCATTAACGCAGGCAATAATAGTTTTGCTTCAACTAACGATCTGGACGGAAATTTAAGACCAAACGGAAGCACAATAGATATGGGTTGTTATGAATATTATCCTTTGGCTGTGATTACCGCACGTGGTGAGTTATTGCCCAACAATGGTTATGCAAATGCCGGCGATGGACTGGCAACTACTACCTGGATTGATATTTCAAAGTCAACATGGTTGCAATATAGTTTTCTTTCAACTTATAAATACAATACCTATACATTAACTACCGTTACAGATGTTAGTAAAGATCCAAAAGACTGGACGATACAGGCTTCAAGCAATGGAACGGATTGGGTTACGTTGGATACTAAAAC
>JBBRTR010000269.1:0-2442 GCA_038244215.1 Bacteroidales bacterium | reverse complement strand
AGGATAATCTTGTTGTAAAACGAAAGGAAGGAATCTTCGTAAATTATCCGCTTCATCTTTGGCACAAATAATAACAGAAACCGGCGGTTGCTCTGTCAGAAAACTGATTTTATTTTTTTTTATTCTGGTTCTGTAACGCAAAACCCCGTTTAGATAGCGCAGATAAAAATAAAGTTGATGTGAAAGAGCCAGGAACAAAATCCCTATAACTATTAATTCTATCAACGAAAAGGAAAAACCGTAGAATTCCATGTTATGACCCCTAACCCCTAAAGGGGAATTTTAATTACTGTTTGTATTTAATTTTGTCTATTCATTCTCTCTTCCTAAGCCCCTTTAGGGGTTTGGGGTTCTTTCCAATTCCCCTTTAGGGGTTTAGGGGTCATTTTAAATCGTCCGAAGTATATCCTTTGGGCAATTTGCGCAAATTATATTGCGACGCCATAATTTCGCCATAAGCACCGGCCGAACGCAAGGCAACTAAATCGCCACGTTTAGTCTGATTCATCCAGTAATCTTTCACAAAAGTATCTGATGATTCGCAAATCGGACCGACCACATCATATTCTTCGTTTGGCAATTCGGAACTTAAATTTTCTATACGGTGATAAGCCTGATACAATGCCGGACGGATCAAATCGGTAAAGCCGGCATCTAAAATTACAAATTTCTTTACACTTCCTTGTTTTACATATAAAACTTTAGAAATCAAGCTTCCACATTGTGCAACTACTGCCCTACCCAATTCAAAATGCAAAGTCTGATTTGGTTGTAATTGCAAATGATCGCGGAAAATTTTGAAGTAAGCTTCGAAATCAGGAATAACGAAGTGATTCGGGTGTTCATAATTCACACCAAGTCCGCCACCGACATTGATATGATCGAGTTTGATATTTTTTGATAAAAAGTATTCCTGAAGTTCGTTGGCTTTCACGCACAAATCCTGAAAAGTAGTCATGTCAGTAATCTGTGAACCGATATGAAAATGCATTCCAATCAGTTTTACATTGGGTAAAGTTGGAAATAAAGCAACCACTTTATCCAAGTCTTCCATGTTAATACCAAACTTATTTTCATTCGTGCCGGTAGTAATGTAATGATGAGTATGTGCATCAACATTTGGATTAATGCGAATCGCTACATTGGCTGTTTTTCCTTTTGCAGCTGCCAGTTCGTTGATTACTTCCAATTCGGGAATTGATTCAACATTAAAACAGAAAATATTCTTATCCAGACTCAGATTGATTTCCCAGTCGGCCTTTCCAACACCCGCAAAAACCACTTTTGAAGGAGAAATTCCGGCATCAATTGCCGCTTGAACTTCACCACCGCTCACGCAATCTGCGCCAAATCCTGCATCTTTGATTACGGCCAAAACACTTGGATTTACGTTGGCTTTCATGGCATAATGCACATGAAAATTCGATTTCTCAGTTTGTTGTTTTATTTCATTCAGCGTTCTACGCAGAACTTCCAGATCGTAATAATAAAACGGAGTCTGAATTTCACTGAATTTTCGTATAGGATAATTTGCTTTAATCATTATAAAAAAATGTTTGATGTTTGAAAGGTTTGAAAAGTTTGAGGTTTGAAAGATTTAAAGAGTTTGAAGAGTTTGAATTTCATTCTTCCATTTCTTCATTTTTCCATTTCAGAATCTTTTGTCTTTAATCTTGGTTCTTGTTTCTTGGTTCTTGGTTCTAGGTTCTTAACTAAAAAGTGCTGTACTCAACGCATTCAACGCCCGTTTTTTATCTTCAGCTTTTATCAGGAATGAAATATTGTAATTACTTCCACCGTACGAAATCATTCGAATCGGAATTTCACTCAATGCTCCGACTACTTTAGCTTGAAGACCTTTATTTTCAAAAGGCATGTCGCCCACTACGCAAATGATAACCATGTCTTTATCGACCGTAACCGTTCCGAATTTTTTCAGATCGTTTACAATTTCATCCAAGCGTTTTGCATCATCAATCGAAACTGAAACGCCAACTTCGGAAGTTGTAATCATGTCGATTGGAGTCTGATACGATTCGAAAATTTCAAAAACTTTGCGTAAAAAACCATGAGCCAGCAACATGCGACCCGATTTTATTTTAATAGCTGTAATGCCATCTTTTGCAGCAACAGCTTCAATTATTCCTTTTTTGCACTTCGTAGAAATTAAAGTTCCGGGAGCTTTCGGTTCAATTGTATTCAACAGACGAACCGGGATATTATTCAGCTTTGCCGGAAGAATACAAGTTGGGTGAAGAATTTTAGCACCGAAATAAGCCAACTCAGCTGCCTCTTCGAAATGCAGATAAGGAACCGGTTTTGTTCCTTCAACGAAACGCGGATCGTTATTGTGCATGCCATCAATATCCGTCCATATTTGGATTTCACTTGCATTCACCGCAGCACCGATTAATGAAGCAGTATAATCACTTCCGCCACGTT
>JBBRTR010000268.1:0-2445 GCA_038244215.1 Bacteroidales bacterium | reverse complement strand
TTTTTTCAACTGTCAACATCCTCGTATGTTATTTATTACTAAATATATACGATGGGTTTTGACAGTCTTTTTAATGGTCAATTGCGGATGTAAGGTATAATAATATTTTAGACATGAAAAACTATGGCTATAATTAAAGAATTTAAGGAATTTGCCATGCGTGGCAATGTAATTGATCTGGCTGTCGGTGTTATTATTGGTGGTGCGTTTGGAAAAATCATTGCATCGCTCGTGGCTGATGTAATTATGCCGCCAATCGGTTTATTAGTTGGTGGAGTTACCTTTACTGATTTAAAATGGCAAATGAAGCCCGCTGAACTAGTGGATGGAGTTCAGAAAGCTGCTGTAACAATGAATTATGGTAATTTTATACAAGTTACTTTTGATTTTATGATTGTAGCCTTTTGTATTTTTCTATTTGTAAAAGGAATAAACTCTTTATCAAAGAAAAAAGAAGAAGTTCCTGTAGCACCTGCAGAACCTACAACTCCGTCAAACGAAGAAAAACTTCTCACCGAAATCCGCGATCTATTAAAGAAATAATTCCATTTTTTCTTATCGAAAATACCCTGAGTTCACTTTTTGTGGATTTCAGGGTATTTTTATGTGCAAAATTCCATATCTTCGTCGGGGAAATTTGCCTTGTTGGTCGATTTGTTCTTTTAAATCGTATCATTTTGCACTTATCTTTGCAGCATAAATTTTTAAAACAATAATTATTATGGAAAATGAAGTAAAAAACTCGTTTCGTTCGGGTTATACAAAAGGTCTCGGCTTTGGGCTCGTTCTTATGCTGATTGGAGTTGTTTTTTTAGGATTTAATTTCGGATTGATTCCCCTGACTTTAAAATGGGTCATCATTTCGTGGCCAATGCTTCTGATTGTAATCGGTATTGCACATTATTTTCGTCGACGTATTTTTTCGGCAACCATTTTGGTACTGATTGGAAGTTTCTTTCTGATTCCACGTGTAATTGAAGCGTATCCGGCTTATTTTCCTGGAATCAATGGCGATTTTACACATATTTACTGGCCTTTGTTGTTGATTGGTGCCGGAATTTTGATGATTACAGGACGAATTTTCGGACCAAAATGGGGTTTTAATGAATGGGATAATCAACACAGACATCAATATCATCATCATCGCAATTACAGTCACAATTCCAAATCGGGGGCAACCGGTGAAGGCTTTTCGAAAAATAGCGTTTTCGGAAGCGGTGACCACATTGTACTCGATCCTGAATTTAAAGGTGGTGAACTAAATGCCGTTTTTGGTGGCATCACCTTGGATTTACGTAGAACTAATTTGCCGGAAGGTGATACAGTACTTGACATAAATGCTGTGTTTGGTGGAATTACCGTTTATGTTCCTGCCGATTGGTATGTAGAAACACATTTGGATGCCGTTTTCGGTGGTTTTCAGGACAATCGTTTACCGAAAGAACCGCTTGATAAAACAAGAAAACTTATCATTTCAGGATCATGCGTCTTTGGCGGCGGAGAATTAAGAAATTAAATTAATGTGTTAATGTGATAATTAAAAACATTTCAAATTGACAGATTAACACATTAGCACATTAGCATATTATCTTATTAGCACATTATCAAATTATCAAATTAGCACATTATTTCATTAGCACATTATCTCATTAGCACATTAACGCATTATCAAATTAGATGTTGCATCCTTATTTGGAAAATACAGCAAAAACGATACAATACATATCTCTGTGGATTGCCTACGCGATAATACAGACATTAGTCATGTATTCGCTGATAGCACTTCCATTCTGGTTGATTGTGTTAGATGGTTTTATCCATGCTACTTTATTCGGAGTGATAGGAATATTACTTTGGAGCGTTGTCCGTTATGGAAATTATTCCATTCTTAATTATTATCAACGATTAATAAATTATATCGCATTAGGTTTGCTGACAATAGTCATATGGATGGGAATCGGGTATGGAATTTTTCACTTGATTTACGGTAACATTTACAATTCACAATTAATACCGGTTTTACCAATTCGGGGATTTATTGGAACTTTGATTTATTTGTTAATTATTCAACAATACCGTTTTTCGCAGGTGCAATTTGAGTCTGAAAAGGAAGTAGATAAACAGGTTTCCAAAGAGGAAATGAAACCCAAAAGATTGACTAATCTAGAATTATTGGATCGTATAGCTGTAAAATCAGGTTCTAAAATTCACGTGGTTTTAATTCCTGAAATTTATTATTTGCAGGCTGACGGTGATTATGTTCAGATTTTTACAGCCAATGGCAAGTATCTGAAAGAACAAACCATGAAATATTTTGAGGAACATTTGCCCGAAAATCAGTTTGTTCGAGTGCATCGATCCACGATTGTAAATGTAGAAATGATTTCGAGAATCGAATTATATGAGAAACAGAATCAGCAACTGACTCTCAAAAACGGACAGCAA
>JBBRTR010000267.1:0-2475 GCA_038244215.1 Bacteroidales bacterium | reverse complement strand
GCAGCTAATGAGTATTTTCAGGTAAAAAATGCCATTATAGAATTTAATACTTTTGTCAATTGTACCCAAGCTTTCAGAATTAATTATAATAGTAGTTCTTCTTTAACTATGCCGCCAATAGGAACTGTTATTGCTAATAATCATATTTACAATTCATCATCATCCAATACGAATGTAAACATTGACCTGACGAATTCGACAGGAATGGATGTGACCTGGAGTAATAATTTAATGAATCAGGGAAAATATACTAATTTCAATTATACAGCTACACAAGTTATTTCCGGCAAAGATGCTAAAATGGCTTTGGCCGGAACAACAATCAATATGTATGAACCGGGAATCGGTTCGGCATTATTAAATTACACGACAACTGAGAATGCAGAAGTTACGAATGATATTCGTGGTCGCGAACGTGGCACAGCAAAATTACCGGGTTGCAGTCAACTTACAGGAACAATTTCGAGGGCAATGCCGGTTAAAACCGAAGTTGGTGCCGGATTTTACAATAATCCTTCAACAGGCTTCAAGCAAACGCTTTCATCTGCTGATGTCGACATATATTCGGATGGAACGCAACTAATAGCTCGTTGTTCGGTGCCCGGGAATATTTTAGTTTATGATATTTCAGGAAAAAAAATAATTCAAAATCCGTTAACGGAAGGAACTACCGTTTTAAACATTTCAAAAAAAGGCAACTATATCGTTGTATTTAAGTCGGTCTCAGGATTTAGTACAACAACAAAAATAATGATAAATTAATAGTCAATTAATTTGGTAGACCAATTTAGTTTGATTATGTTTGCATTTGAAACGACTGGTTGACCAATTTCAACAATACGAAATTCATTAACCGATAAAAGTTTGAAAGACACAAACAAAAGAGAAAGAATCGTGAAAAAGTTTTTGTTTAGTATTTTTATTTTACTCCTCTTCCCTCTCCTGCAATTAAATGCCACGGAACATCCGGGATTATTTCTTACACCGAAAGGCGTAGCAGAAATCAGAGCCTCATTGGGGAAATATCCAAATTTCGACAAATCGGTAAATGAATTGAAAGCGATTGCCGACAAAGCATTAACAGAAAAGATAGAGGTACCAATTCCGAAAGACGGTGGTGGCGGTTATACACACGAAAAACACAAAAACAACTATTACGAGTTGAATGCAGCCGGAACACTGTACCAGTTGACAGGAAATAAAAAATATGCACAGTTTGTGCATGACATGTTGATGAAATACGCCGAATTGTATCCTACATTGGGTCTGCATCCGGTTATAAAATCCGAAGCACGTGGTAAACTTTTCTGGCAAACCCTGAATGATGCAGTTTGGTTGGTGCATGCTGCGAACGGATACGACTGTGTTTATAATTTTATTTCGGAAAAAGATCGGCAGTTTATCGAATCAAATCTCTTTAAACCCATGGCTGAATTTCTTTCAAATGGTAACGAGAGCAATTACAGAACATTTAATTTAATGCATAATCACGGCACGTGGGCACTTGCGGCGGTTGGCATGATTGGGTATGTGATGAATGACAAGGATTTGATTGACAAAGCCTTATACGGATCAAAAAAAGATGGTAAAACTGGTTTTATCCGTCAATTGGATGTTTTGTTTTCACCGGATGGATATTATACAGAAGGTCCTTACTACCAGCGTTATGCTCTATGGCCTTTTGTCACATTCGCACAAGCCATTCAGAATAATCAACCGGAATTAAAGATTTTTGCGCATCGTGACAGTATTCTCCAAAAAGCTGTCAATACCATTCTTCAATGTGCTTACAACGGTGAATTCTTTTTCCTAAATGACGCACTTCAAAAAACATACAAAACTCAGGAGCTAGTTTATGCAGTGGATATTGCCTATAAAAATAATCCAAAGCAAAAACAATTACTGGATATTGCAGGTCAGCAGGGATCCTTTTTTGTTTCGGATGCGGGATTAATTACAGCAAAAGCATTATTTCAAAAGCAAGCTAAACCGTTTGACTTTCATTCTATTTTGCTCCGCGATGGTCAAAACGGTGACGAAGGCGGACTGGCTATATTGCGTGAAGGAAAAGGTGAAAAACAAACCTGCCTGACATTTAAAGCCACTTCTCACGGACTCTCTCACGGACATTTTGATAAGCTTTCTATGGTATTATACGACAATGGAAATTGCATTCTTCCTGATTACGGTGCCGTACGATTCCTGAATATTGAACCGAAAAACGGTGGAAATTATACAAAGGAAAATCATAGCTGGGCTGCTCAAACCATTGCTCACAATACAGTAACAGTAGATCAGCAAAGTGATTATGGAGGAGATATTAAAGTGTCATCTGAAAATCATTCGAATATTCTCTATTCCGATTTTTCAAATCCAGATGTGCAGGTAGTTTCCGGTTCTGATAATAATGCTTACAAAGGAGTCGCTATGCAACGGACATTAGCTATGATTCAAACAAAATCACTTGAATTACCT
>JBBRTR010000266.1:0-2485 GCA_038244215.1 Bacteroidales bacterium | reverse complement strand
GTTCCTTTTATTATCACTGAAACACCTGGCAATGAACTTCCATAGGAGTCGGTAACTTTACCTGTAATCTCTTTTTTTTGTGGTTGCTGATCAATTAATATTGGATTAGCTTCCTTTTCCTTCAAAATTATCTGCCTGTCACGTATCTCGTACAATGTGTTCGTTTGATCACAGAAATTTTTGAGAACATCTTCGAATTTAGCATTGTCGAAATCGGCAGTTACTTTTTGTGTAAAATCGAAGATTTTGTCTTTATACAAAAAAATGTAGTCGGTTTTATCTTCAATGGTTTGCAGTGCATTTCGGATTTCGGTTTTATCAAACCGAACCGTCAACCGAACTTGTGAGAAACTATTACCGAAAGTAACACAAACAATGAACAATAGAATTGCTGTTAATTTCATTTTTCTAATTTGTAATCTCATCTCATCCCCATACGGGAACCAGACTTCTCGTTTTTTTTTCATAAATTTGAATCGTTAAATGGTTAGTAATCAAAAAATTTAACATCTGGAACCGGTCAGTGCTGGAACACTTTCCGGTTCTTTTATTTTTCTATAGCATAAATATTTTCTCCTGTATTAATAATTCTCACTGAAGCAGTTCGAGCAATCCGTTCAAGAACTTCCTTCCGGTCTTCATTTAATTCAAGCTTGCCCGAAATTTTCAAAGTGCCTAACATTGGATCATCAAATTGGAAATGAATATTGTAGAATCGTTCTAATTTCTTTACTATTCGGTTCAAATCAATGGATTCAAACTTCATCAGCCCTTGTGTCCAAAGAATATAATTTTCTACTTCAACCGACTTGACTAGAATTTGATTGGTTTGTCTGTCAAAAGTGGCAAGCTGTCCTGGGATTAACTCGGTTGCCTGAGTAAATAATCCTGAATTGTTACGTTTGATACTTACCTTTCCTTCTACTAAAACCGTTTCAATCCGACCATCGACTGGGTAAGCAGAAACATTAAACCGGGTTCCTAAATCTTTAATATGCAAATCATTTACCTGTACCACAAACGGATGTTTGGAATCATGTTTCACTTCGAAATAAGCTTCACCCAATAACATGACTTCACGCGATTCACCGGTAAAATGATCGGGATAGGCCAGTCGGCTTCCGGCATTTAGAAATACTTTAGTGCCGTCGGGAAGCAGTATTTCTGAAGTTTTTCCATATGGAATAATGAGTTGGTTGAGTGCAAAATCGTTTGTCGAACTGACGGATGTCTGATTTAAGGTATCATTATTGACAACAAGTTCTCCGGTTTTTTGGTAACTGATTACTGAACGCTGCTGGTCCAGAATTATATTCTCCCCATTAGAACGAATCAGTTGTGCCTCATTTCCCAGAATTATCTCCTGTGAATTAAATGCCTGAAACGCTGGATTAATTGATATAGGACGGTAAAAAATCAAAGCGCCAATTGCGAAAAAAAGTATCGCGACTGCTGCATATTTAACAGCGCTTAAAAATATCAATTTTACCTTTCCTGATTTTTTCTTTTCTTCGATTTGTTTCAATACCCTTGAGAATAGAAGAATTTTTTCACCTTCGGAAAGTGATTTGGCAACGGCCCGGAATTGAAGTACAATCTTCCTGGCCAATAAGATATTTTTTTCTTCTTCCGGATGTTTTGACCTGAATTCTTCCCAAAATAAATTGTGATTGGTGGTAGGTTCAAAAACCCAGCTTATAAATGAGATATCCTCCAGATATTTACTTAGATTGTCCATTCGTTCAGTTAGAATTATACCTTAAAAGGCAACTACCTACTTAAACATGGACAGATTTTTGAAAGTTTTTTTTTGAAATAAATGCAATAATATCACATTCGACTTATTATCAAGCAATTCTCGAATAGTTTTTAACGCGCGAGAAACCTGTTTCCTTACAGATTCTATACTTACTCCCATAATATCCGCAGAGGTTAATCCATGGCTATTTTCTGAAAGAAATAAGTATAAAAATGCTGTACTAAAAATGGCAATTCGTTTTGTTTCTCTTTTCTAATTTTTAACCGGAATTAATAATGATTTTTCTTCCATCTCATGAACTATTGCTGTAAATAAAAAACATATAGAAAAAGGAAGGCAGAAATAATTTCTGCCTAACTCTTACTAAACTAACCTAATATAAAACAACAATCTGCTTACAGGATCTCTCTTAAAACCTGAATATTTTAGAATTTTCACTAAAACCCATCAGTTAACAAGAACTTTTTCCTGAAAAGTTTGATTATGGGAAACCAATCGTATGAGGAAAATGCCTTTTCCCTGGAGAGCATCTACCGGTATTTGGAATGAACCAGGAACTACATTTACTTTTGAATAGACTTGTTGACCCAAACTATTTATAATATCAATTCTGAATTCCTGGTTAAAAGATGAAGCATCAATATGAATCGTTGATCCATTTACCGGATTCGGATAAATCCGAACATCTGCTATTCCTTTTGTTTCAACCAGTGATGGATTTTGAAC
>JBBRTR010000265.1:0-2546 GCA_038244215.1 Bacteroidales bacterium | reverse complement strand
CATGATATTCAATGGCTTGGACTGACCGGTTCGCCAACTAAAGTAAAACAAATCGAAAATGTGGTTTTTACAGCCAAGGAAAGCAAACGATTGACAGGTTCTGACTTTGAAATCGAAAGTTTAATGAAAGAATTAATTGCAAACCATACAATCGGATAAGGAAAATGAACAATATATTTGTATATCTTGAAATTGAAGATGGAATTGTAGGCGATGTTAGCCTGGAATTACTGACGAAAGGTCGCAGTTTGGCCAAACAACTGAATTGTAAATTAGAAGCTGTTGCAGCAGGATTCAAATTGGATGAAATTGCTGCTCAGGTTTTTCCTTATGGCGTGGATGTTCTTCACCTTGCCGATGACAAACGACTCGCTCCTTATACATCGATGCCTCATACCTCGCTGCTGGTAAATCTATTTAAAGAAGAAAAACCACAAATTGCACTGATGGGAGCAACTTCTATCGGTCGTGATTTAGGTCCTCGTGTTTCTTCGGCTTTGTTTAGCGGTTTAACTGCCGACTGTACTTCGCTTGAAATTGGAACGTATGAAGACAAAAAACAAGGTAAAACTTACGAAAACTTGCTTTATCAGATTCGTCCGGCTTTTGGTGGAAATATTGTTGCAACGATTGTGAATCCGGATTGTCGTCCGCAGATGGCAACCGTTCGGGAAGGTGTGATGAAAAAGGAAATTAAAGATGCCAAATTTATTGGTAAAACTCACAAACTTGACGTTTCAAAATATGTTGCCGATACCGATTTTGTGGTTGAAGTAATCGAGCGTCACATGGAGAAATCAAAACTGAACATTAAAGGTTCTCCGATTATAGTTTCCGGTGGTTACGGAGTAGGAAGTGCAGATAATTTCAAATTGTTACACGAACTTGCTGCAACTTTGGGTGGTGAAGTTGGTGCTTCACGTGCTGCAGTTGATGCCGGTTTTTCAGAACATGAACGTCAGATTGGTCAGACCGGTACTACTGTTCGTCCAAAATTATATATTGCCTGTGGAATTTCAGGTCAGATTCAACACATTGCCGGAATGCAGGAAAGTGCTATGATTATTGCCATTAATAATGATCCGAAAGCGCCTATCAACCAAATTGCAGATTATGTAATTACGGGTTCAATAGAAGATGTTTTGCCTAAAATGATTAAATATTATAAGAAAAACAGTAAGTAAACCCCTAACCCCTAAAGGGGAACCCGGGTTATGTTTATTATTTATAACCAACAAAAAAATCCTTCTTACTCCCTTTAGGGGTCGGGGGTCATTTATATTATGAATTACTTTAACGACAATCCAGCCATAAAATTTCAGCTTTCGCATCCCTTGATGAAAAAAATAGTTGCTCTCAAGGAGAGAAATTATGCTGATAAAGATAAATACGATTATGCATCACGCGATTTCGAAGATGCTTTAGATAATTTCGAGAAAGTACTTGAAATTATCGGGGGAATTTCCGCTGATATTATTGCTCCGAATGCCGAAAGCGTTGACCATGACGGACCACAGGTTGAAAATAGCCGTGTGATTTATGCTCGTGGAACTCAGGAAAATCACGAAGCATTGATGCAAGCCGGTGTTTACGGAATTACTTTACCACGTCAATACGGAGGTTTGAATTTTCCGTTTGTGGCTTATGTTATGTCCGGCGAAATGGTAGCCCGTGCTGATGCCGGTTTTGCTAACATTTGGGGACTTCAGGATTGTGCCGAAACCATTGCTGAATTTGCTTCTGACGAAATTAAAAACGAATTCTTACCACGAGTTTGCGAAGGTCAAACCTGTTCGATGGACTTAACAGAGCCTGATGCCGGTTCGGATTTGCAGGCTGTTCAGTTGAAAGCTACCTACAACGAAAAAGACGGAATGTGGTATCTGAATGGTGTAAAACGTTTCATTACAAACGGTGACGCTCAGATTAAATTAGTTTTGGCTCGTTCGGAAGAAGGAACAACAGATGGTCGCGGACTTTCTTATTTTGTTGCTGACAATAAACACGATCATACCGTTTTGGTTCGTCGTATTGAAAATAAATTAGGGATTAAAGGTTCTCCAACCTGCGAACTGGTTTTCAATAACACTCCGGCTAAATTAGTCGGAACACGCCGCATGGGTTTGATTAAATATGTAATGTCATTGATGAACGGTGCGCGTTTAGGAATTGGTGCTCAATCAGTCGGACTTTCGGCTGCTGCTTATAACGAAGCGTTGGCTTATGCCCGCGATCGTAAACAATTTGGAAAAGCAATTATCGAATTTCCTGCCGTTTACGAAATGATTTCTATTATCAAAGCAAAACTGGATGCGTCACGTGCTTTGCTTTACGAAACGACCCGTTTTGTGGATATTTATAAAGCATACGAATCGATTGAGAGCGAACGCAAACTGGATCCGGCCGAAAAAGCAGAATACAAAGAATATTCTAAGTTGGCCGATGCGTTAACTCCTATGTTGAAAATGTTTACCAGCGAATATGCCAATCAGAATGCTTACGATTCGATTCAGGTTCATGGTGGTTCCGGTTTCATGAAAGATTAT
>JBBRTR010000264.1:0-2561 GCA_038244215.1 Bacteroidales bacterium | reverse complement strand
GCTAATTATCAATATGATGTGGCATTTTCACATCGTTTTGCCTCTTGGGGTTGGGCAATTTGGAAAGATCGTTGGGAAAATATTGATTGGGAAATGAAAGATTACGAATCATTCAGGAGGAATATTTTAGAAAAACTTAAATTTTCCCGAGGAGGGAGTGATCTAAATCGAATGTTGCGAAGACAAATGAAAGGGGAAATCGATTCATGGGCAATCCGATTTGATTATCATCATTACAAATATGATTTGCTTGATGTTTTTCCGACTAAATCAAAAGTAATATACAATGGTTTTAGTTTGGGAGCTACGCACACCAGCAAAAAATGTGATACTTATGACACCGTTTTAGATAACTCGGAGAAATGTACTTTTTTGTTCACAAATGATTTGAAACCTGAATTGGAAATAATAAAACAATTTTACAAGCATTATTCAATTACAACCCGCATAAAAGATAAACTTAGACAGTTGAAATGGAAAAAAAAATAATAATTACAACAAGTTGGGACGATGGTCATGAACTGGATTTAAAACTTGCTGAATTACTTGAAAAACACAATCTAAAAGGTACTTTTTATATTCCGATCAGAAATTCGGAACAACCGGTAATGAATACCAATTTGATGAAAGAAATCGGTAAGAATCACGATATAGGAGGTCATACGGTCAATCATATCTATCTGAATACATTGGAAAAAGAGGATGCGAAATATGAAGTTTCGAAATGCAAAGTTATGCTTGAAGATATTTTAGGAAAAAAAGTGGAAGCTTTCTGTTATCCTGGAGGTAAATATTCCAAACGTGATATTGATTTGGTGAATGATGCTGGTTTTTTATTTGGAAGAACTACCAGATTATTACGAACAACCTTTGATCCTGACTCAAAATTAATGGACACAAGCGTTCAGGCATACAATCACAGCAATCTCGTTTTGACGGCTCATTGCCTGAAGAACAATAATTTTATTCCTATAATTCAAAATCTTTTCTTTTTGAAAGGAAATAAAAACTTTCAGAAACTTATAGAGGATATGATTAAAAAAATTTCAACTACAGGTGGAGTTTTTCATTTATGGGGTCATTCCTGGGAAATTGAACAAAAAAGGCTTTGGAAAGAACTAGAATCAGTATTTAAAATAATTTCAAATAAAATAAATGTTGATTATTTAGATAATACAGAATGTTGGAAATATACCAAGGCAAACAAATTCTGATTAAAGATACTATTTGCACCAGATTCAAAAATAAATTTTCAGTTTAAATTACATACGTGAAAAAGAAAATATTATTTATATTACATTATCCTCCGCCCATTCATGGTGCTGCAAACGTCGGTTTACAAATTAAACAGAGTAAAATTATAAACGAGACTTTTGACTGTGAGTATATTAATTTGGGCACATCAAAAACTATCGAAGAGATAGGAACGAAGAATATAATTAAATTATTCAGGTATGTGAATATTTTCGGATTAGTTCTGAAAAATTTAGTATTTAAACGTCCCGATCTTTGTTATATGTCAATGACAGCTAGATGCATGCCTTTCTACAAAGATGCTTCTTTAGCATTATTGGTAAAGATATTTAGAGTAAAACTGATATATCATTTTCACAATAAAGGGGTTAGTTTGAATGAAAATTTGTTTTTTGACGATAAATTATACCGTTTTACATTTAGAAATTCTAAAGTAATTTTATTGTCGGAATACTTATATCCTGATATGAAAAAATATGTTGATAAAAATCAGGTTTATATTTGTCACAATGGAATTGCTGAAACGAATGTAAAAAAGACAAATGCAATAGAACGGAAAACTGTCAAGTTGCTTTTTTTATCTAATATGATTATTTCCAATGGATTATTTGTAATGTTGGAGGCGTGCAAGCTATTACAACAAAAGGATATTCCTTTCAGATGCAGCTTTGTGGGAGGAACTGGTGATTTGGATGGAAAAAAATTCCAGTCAGAAATTGATAAACTCGGTTTGAATGATCAAGTCGTTTATTTAGGGCCAAAATACGGAGATGAAAAATATAAAATTTTTGCCGATTCTGATATTTTTGTTCACCCAACTTTAAACGATTGTTTCCCGCTTGTTTTATTAGAAGCAATGCAATTTTCATTACCAATTGTCTCGACAAATGAAGGTGGAATTCCTGATATTGTGGTTGATAATATTACCGGATTTATTGTTCAGCCAAAAGATGTAGAAGCTCTTGCTCAAAAATTGGAAAATTTGATTCTGGATGCCGACCTCCGATTAAGTATGGGTACAGCAGGCCGGTTAAAATTTGAGAAAGAATTTACTTTGAATATATTTGAACAGAAAATAATAAATATTTTGCAAAATAATTGTCGCTGAAGTGAAATTTTCATATTTAATTATCAGCTTTCATCCCAATAATTTCATGTTTTAACTTACAGAAATATGAAATATTTTATACCTCTTTATACTTCATTTGTTGTATTCAATTAATTATTCTTAAGTAGACATTAGCTAATTGAATATCTGATATTTACATACCATATAATCCTTTTGGCCTAGTATTGACTACTCCTTT
>JBBRTR010000263.1:0-2587 GCA_038244215.1 Bacteroidales bacterium | reverse complement strand
GTAACTACTCAGCACCCCTTCTATTGTTTATATCAGCTATTTAGTTATAAACTTAGTATTGAAATTTGCTAAAATGCTCAAAAAACATCAATATTGTTACGAATTAATTTTGAATAACGCTATAGAGCTCCCCCTTCAGGGGGTTGGGGGGCTGAGTTACTAACGTTCAAAAGTCTTTCAGACGTTTTGAAGTTTTTGCGTAAACACACTTATTACTTTTCTTCTTATTCTTACTCCCCTTTAGAAGTTGGGGGTTTCACACGCTGCCGCACGAATTGCATCCTGTAGCATTGTCATTCAATAAATCATTCTAATTATTTTCCATTTTATGAAATTCGAGCGGGAGCAAGTACACTGTTTATCTCAGTTTCCTATTGGATTCCTCTTGGTTTCCACTTGCTATCATCCGATGCTGCTCCGATGCTGCTCCGATGATCCTCTACATTTCATCCTTATTTCTTCCACATTTGCTCCCGCTAATATATATGTTTCGTACATCCCATATAAACAAGATTGTCGGATTCAAATAAAATGAAACAATATGCACCGTTTAAATTGGTTTGTCGGATTCTAACTGACAATTCTAACATAACAGTTAATTAATTTAAAAATGAAAAGTATTGACGTTTGATTTAATACGCGTTCAACCGCTTGTAGCGGTTGAACGTTACTTGCCCCCACGCGATGCAATCGTGAGCCAAGTGCATAAGAAGTGAAGCGAAAATCCGGCAAAGCTTCTCGTTTTTCTCCCGCAGATACCGCAGAAAAACGCAGATTAAGAAGAATCAGCGAAGATCAGCGGTATTTGCCGGAAACTTTTATATCATTTTTTGTAAATACTTTTAAAAATCATATCTTTGCACAACAACTGTATTTTTAAGAATCAGTTTATTTTAAAAACATAGTTTATAAAAAAATACAAACTGAATCAAATAATTCCATGGATCTAAAAACTCTTTATAATCTGAAATCGAAATTTGTTGCCCGTGCCGTGGGCAGCGAGTTAATTATTGTGCCCTTAAGTGGCAATGTAGCTCAAATGAATGAATTGTTCACATTAAACGAAACGGCAAAATTTATCTGGGAAAACCTGACCGAGAAAGCCACCACAGAAGAAATTGAAGATTTAATGACTGAAAATTTTATCATAGATAAAGAAACAGCCCGAAAAGACATCGGAGTTTTCTTACATCAAATGGCAAGCTATTTCAAAAAATTTGAAGCCTGATTACAATGGAAAAATCACACACTACGGTACATCTATCCATTGCCGAATTTT
Source organism: Bacteroidales bacterium (assembly GCA_038244215.1). GTDB lineage: Bacteria > Bacteroidota > Bacteroidia > Bacteroidales > Paludibacteraceae > Paludibacter. The sequence goes on along the minus strand of JBBRTR010000263.1, from coordinate 1,308 downwards.
CAATTAGCTTATTTTCCGATTCAGAAATCGAGTTGGAAGAAGGTTATCTGCCTTTTTTGCTAAAAGAGAAACCCTTAAATACGGATATAACCATTCATTGTTTTGCCGGATTACCAAATCGTATTCCTTCAAAATCAGAACTGGTATTCGATGCTGAAAATGAGGATCAAAAGTTCTATTCCATTTACCGGACAAACGAAGGTCTTGTTTTTCTGATGTACAATCAGCAAACAAAGGATGAAATTCAACAAATTGCGGTTCTGGATGAAACTTATTCACATTGGAAAGTATATTCGGAAATCTCCAATAATACTATTTCGCCTTTAAAATATCCTTTTGGCCCTATCATGATGCATTACATGACCTTGAAATTTGATGCCGTGATGATGCATGCTTCCTGTGCTTTTGATGGAAAAAAAGGACGAATGTTCTCCGGATTCTCAGGTGCAGGAAAAAGCACCATGTCTAAACTTTGGGCAGATGCCGGCAACCGGATCATCAATGATGACCGCTTAATCATCAGAAAAATAGGAAATGAATATTTCGTCTACAATACACCGATGTATTATCAGGATATTCCCAAAAAATCACCTCTGAATTCCGTTTTTTTAATCAGTCATTCGCCTGTAAATAAAATAAATAGAATCTATGGAGCATTGGCCATATCCAAAGTAATTGCTTTCAGTATTCAGAATAATTTTGAAAAGGAAACCATTCAAAACAGACTGGCATTCTTTGCCGATCTTTGCTCCAAAGTTCAGGTTTTTGAATTAGGATTTGTGCCGGATATAAACGTTGTCGATTTTATAGTAGCCAATGAAAACTGATGAACTCAATGATCAATTGTTTGATTTGGCAGGAGATATGCTGAATGATGACCTTTTACTAAGTTACAGGTTGAAAGGATTTAGTATGTTTCCTACACTCATTCCGGATGATATCGGGTTTATTGAAAAGTGTTCGCCTGAAGAGTTTAAAATTGGTGATATTCTCGTTTTCAAATCAAATGAGTTATTAATTGGTCACCGATTAATAGAAATTTATTTTGAGAAAGGTGTAAAAACATTTATTACCAAAGGTGATAAATGTTACGTTAAAGATCAACCATTCTCTTCTGATGCACTTTTAGGTCGAATGACTTCGTTTAAACGGGGAAAGAGAATAAAAAAAATGAATACTCCCGTCAAGAGATTGCAACAATTCATAGCATTGAATGTATCGAAACAGATTATTCCTTTTTACGACCTTGGCCTTCGGCTGAAACAGAAATATAACAGCATTAGAACCGGCTACCATTCCATGAAAAAT
>JBBRTR010000262.1:0-2620 GCA_038244215.1 Bacteroidales bacterium | reverse complement strand
GGATAATTTTCAGGATCAAAGATCCAAATTCCAGGATCCAAATTTCAAGAAGCAACAAGCAAGAACCGAAATCTGAAATTCTTTTTTAAAATATTTCACAAAATATAGTATTTTTGCACACTAGTATTGAATAGGGGTGCCTTACTTACAGGCTGAGATCAAACCCATTGAACCTGATACGGGTAATGCCGGCGAAGGGATGGACAAACTTTAAATGAATGGATTTTCCCTGTTCGCCATTTGAAGTTTAACTAAAAAGGATAAAATTAGAATGAAAAAGTTGATTATTCCAGCATTGCTGGCGATGATGCCATTCGTTGTACTGGCACAATTTAGCCTTTCGGGGAAAGTGATAAATCGTTCGACCAGCGAAGCCTTAAATGGTGCACACATCAGACTTGCAAATACTTACTACGCAACAGCAAGTACAAATACAGGAAATTTCGAAATCAAAAACATTAAACCAGGCTCCTACTCTGTAGTGGTTAGTTTTATAGGTTTTGCGAATGATACCATTCGTCTTGAGCTAAATAAGAATTCGGAATTGAAAATCGATCTTGATCCCATTGCAATTCTCCAGGACGAAATAATCGTTTATGCCACCCGTGCCGGAAGCAATACGCCGGTAGCCTATCAGAACATCAGCAAAAAAGAAATTGCCTCTGCAAATTTTGGACAGGATTTACCGGTATTGCTTGGCAACAGCATTTCCGCCGTTTCCACTTCCGACGCGGGTAATGGCATGGGCTACACGGCTTTGCGAATCCGTGGTACTGACATGACCCGGATAAATATCACCATCAACGGAATACCGCTAAACGATCCTGAATCGCATAATGTTTTTTGGGTCGATTTGCCCGACTTTGCAACTTCAACCGATAATATACAGATACAGCGGGGTGTCGGAACATCAACCAACGGCGCTTCTTCATTCGGGGCAAGCATAAACCTGCAGTCATCGCACCTGAAAACAGAGCCTTACGGGGAAATCAACAGCGCTTATGGTTCTTTCAACACATTGAAAAACAATGTTTCCTTTGGTTCAGGACTTATCAACAAGCATTTCAGTATGGATGCACGGATTTCGAAATTATCTTCGGATGGGTATATAGATCGCGCTTCTTCTGATCTGCTTTCTTATTATATTTCAGGTGCTTACACTTCAGGAAAAGATCTTCTTCGTTTAAATATTTTTTCAGGAAAAGAGAAAACTTACCAGGCATGGGATGGAATACCTTCAGAGATACTAAAAACGGATAGAAAATATAATGGAATGGGATCGTATATCGACAATTTTGGAAATCAGCGTTATTACAACAACGAAACCGACAATTATCTTCAAACCCATTACCAGGCAATTTATTCACACCAGTATAACAATAAACTCTTTTTAAATGCATCCGTGCATCATTCGGATGGTTCAGGCTATTATGAGCAATACCGCGAAAGTGATAAGCTGGCAAATTATGGAATTGATCCAATTCAAATTTACTCACCTTTTTACACCATAGGAACAGATACCATTTTTACAAAAAACGGTGTTATCAGTAAAAGCGATCTGATAAGGCAAAAGCATCTAGCCAATTCATTTACAGGTTTAACCTGGTCGTTAAATTACCATCTTAATAAACTGCAATCTTCACTTGGTGGATCATGGAATACTTACACAGGAAATCATTTCGGAACGGTTATCTGGTCGCAGTTTGTCGGTAACAGCGAAATAAATCACGAATGGTACAGGAGCAAGGCATTGAAAAGAGATTTCAATATTTTTGCAAAAACTGAATATGATATTACTGAAAAACTGCATACCTGGCTCGATCTGCAATTCCGCCGGATTGATTATTCCATCAATGGGATTGATGATGACCAACGCGACATCACTCAGAATCATAGGTTTAACTTTTTCAATCCCAAAGCTGGCTTATCCTATGACCTATCAGGTAATCAGAACTTTTATGCATCCTTATCAATAGCCAATCGCGAGCCTAACCGCGATAATTTTGTGGATGCCGATCCTTCGAAACCTGTTCCACAGCCGGAAAGATTATATGATGCGGAGGCTGGCTATTCTTTCAGTACAAACCATGTAGCAATTAATGCAAATGCGTATTACATGTATTATAATCAGCAGCTTGTGCTAACTGGTGCAATCAACGATGTGGGTTCGGCTGTTATGATAAATGTGCCTTACAGTTATCGGGCTGGTTTGGAATTATCAGCGAAAGTATTGATTACAGAAAAACTTTCGTGGGAACCATCTTTAACATTGAGCCATAATAAAATAAAAATATTTACCGAATATGTTGATGATTGGGATACAACCAATCAGATAGCCGTAAATCACACGAATACTGATTTGTCATTTTCTCCTTCAGTAATTGCAAGCAGCTCTTTAAACTGGATGGCTTTCAAAGGATTTAATGCTAGTTTGATCAGTAAATTTGTGGGTCGGCAATACATTGATAACACGCAGAGCAGCGACCGGCAACTCGATCCGTATTTCGTAAACAATCTCCTTGTAAAATACACGCTTAACCCCGGATTTGTTAAAGAGATTAGTTTTTCGCTGATGATTAACAACCTGCTGAACGAAAAGTACGAATCGAATGCATGGGTT
>JBBRTR010000261.1:0-2622 GCA_038244215.1 Bacteroidales bacterium | reverse complement strand
TGCATCAACAGTTTTGCTTGTTGAGCTGTAAATATCAATCAGACGTTTGTAAGAACAAAGTTCGAATTGTTCGCGTGATTTTTTATTTACGAAAGTGGAACTGTTTACAGTAAAGATACGTTTGTGAGTTGGTAATGGAATAGGACCACTAACTACTGCACCGGTAGCTTTTACTGTCTTTACGATTTTTTCAGCTGACTTGTCAACCAAGTTGTGATCGTAAGATTTCAATTTAATTCTGATTTTTTGACTCATTGTCGTTTTATATTTATTTGTTTATTAATTGATTAGGCTTTCTAATAAGAGTCATTCACTATCTGAAAGCCCGTCAATTCTCGTTTTTCTTTTTCTTGAACTATTAACTGCCGACTATATACTGCCAACTAATTATAGTAATTCCACTTTACCTTTAGCTTCCGCCACAACTACTTTTGCAATTGCATTGGATACTTCTGCATAATGATCAAATTCCATGGTTGAAGTTGCACGACCTGAAGAAATTGTACGTAAGGCAGTTACATATCCGAATGTTTCGGAAAGCGGAACTTTTGCTTTTACAATTCTGGCTCCGGTACGGCTTGATTCCATTCCTTCAACTTGTCCACGACGTTTGTTCAAGTCACCGATTACATCACCCATGCTTTCTTCCGGTGTAACAACCTCCATTTTCATGATTGGTTCCAATAATACCGGTTTAGCTTTAGCACAAGCTGATTTATATGCCAATGAAGCGCAAATTTCGAAAGACAACTGATCCGAGTCAACTGCGTGGAATGAACCATCTAATACAGTAACTTTTAAATTATCCAATGGAAAACCTGCTAATACACCATTTTTCATTGCATTTTGAAAACCCTTTTGAATTGAAGGAATAAATTCTTTTGGAATGTTACCACCTTTAACCATATCAATAAATTGCAGACTTCCACCTTCAAAATCTTTATCTCTTGGTTCAACTTTTACAATCATATCGGCAAACTTACCACGACCACCTGATTGTTTCTTGTACGTTTCACGCAACTGAACAGTCTGTGTAATTGCTTCTTTGTAAGAAACCTGAGGACGACCCTGATTACATTCCACCTTGAACTCACGTTTCAAACGGTCAATAATGATTTCGAGGTGAAGTTCACCCATACCACTAATAATTGTTTGTCCTGATTGTTCTTCAGTATGAACAGTAAATGTTGGATCTTCTTCAGCAAGTTTAGCCAAACCGATTCCTAATTTATCAAGGTCTTTCTGAGTTTTAGGCTCAATTGAAATACCAATAACCGGTTTTGGAAAGTCCATTGATTCAAGTGTAATTGGATGATTTTCATCACACAAAGTATCACCAGTACGAATATCTTTAAATCCAACTCCTGCACCAATATCACCTGCTGAAATTACATCAACCGGATTTTGTTTATTTGAGTGCATTTGGAAGATACGTGAGATACGTTCTTTCTTTTCAGAGCGTGTGTTATATACATACGAACCTGCAGGAAGCTCACCCGAGTAAACTCTGAAGAAACACAAACGGCCAACATAAGGATCCGTTGCGATCTTGAATGCCAATGCGCACAATGGTTCGTTTGCATCAGGATGACGGATAACTTGCTTGTCTTCGAAACGTGGGTCGAAACCAATCGTCTCAGGAGTGTCCATCGGACTTGGCAAATAAGCACAAACTGCATCAAGCATCGTCTGAACTCCTTTGTTTTTAAATGCTGAACCACAAATCATTGGATTGATTTCCATTGATAAGGTAGCCTTACGGATAGCTACTTTGATTTCGTCAACCGTAATAGTTGAAGGATCATCAAAATATTTTTCCATCAAAACATCATCATATTCAGCAACGATTTCGAGCATTTTATCTCTCCATTCTTCTGCTTCTGCCAATAAGTCAGCTGGAATTTCTTCCACATCATATTGAGCACCCATGGTTTCATCGTGCCATAAATAGGCTTTCATGGTCACCAAATCAATAACGCCTTTGAATTTTTCTTCAGCACCAATTGGTATTTGAATAGGACAAGGTTTTGCACCCAATACGTCTCTTACCTGACGAACTACTTCAAAGAAGTCAGCTCCCGAACGGTCCATTTTATTCACGAAACCGATTCGAGGCACATTATATTTATCGGCCTGACGCCAAACTGTTTCTGATTGAGGCTCAACACCACCAACAGCACAGAAAGTAGCAACAGCACCATCCAGAATACGTAATGAACGCTCTACCTCAACGGTAAAGTCAACGTGTCCCGGAGTATCAATCAAGTTAATTTTATATTTTTCGCCCAGATAGTCCCACGAAGTTGTGGTAGCAGCCGAAGTGATAGTAATACCACGTTCTTGCTCTTGTTCCATCCAGTCCATTGTTGCAGCACCATCGTGTACCTCACCGATTTTGTGAGTTAAACCAGTATAAAACAAGATACGTTCAGACGTAGTTGTTTTACCGGCATCGATATGTGCCATGATACCGATATTTCTGTTATATCTTAAATCTCCTTTAGCCATTTATCTCTATTGAATTTTCTTTTTTAAAATTTAAACTTTTTCAATTAGAATCTAAAGTGAGCAAATGCACGGTTAGCTTCAGCCATACGATGCATATCTTCCTTGCGTTTGAAT
>JBBRTR010000260.1:0-2633 GCA_038244215.1 Bacteroidales bacterium | reverse complement strand
CTCAACGATCTTTCATGTCGATCAAAACGGAATGATTCATTATTTGAGAGATATGAAAACTGAGCCTCTTAAAGCCACGCTTCCCATTGAGAAATTCATCGAATTTTCGGGTCAAAAAATAAAGTCATTAACCCGCGTTGCCGATATTGAGGAGGATTTTTTTGAGACTGCTAAACAGATTCGGGAATTGCACGACACTAATAATTTCGATTTTACGTACCTTCTTAACCGCTATCGTGAACTGAGACGCAAGGATGGTAATTTTGAAGATTTTGAGTTGATTAACCACAAAAATTATTCTTGCTTAAGGTGGAGTGGCGAGGATAACGAGCTGACTTTGTCGCTGGATAATAAATACACAAATGGGTATGATGAATATACTTTTATTGGCAGAAAGAATATCGGCATCGTACTCGAAACCAAGTGGTTTGAACTCGAATTGGTAAATATATTCCATCACTGGGATAAAACCCGCGATTTAGCCTGGAGTGTGGTGGTTCCTTATATTGAGGGTTCGGATAAAAATGAGATCGACATTATTGTAAATCTGGGTAACAAGTTACTTTTTGTCGAGTGTAAAACACAAGTTCATGACATTAAAGACATTGACAAACTCCGTAATGCTGCCAAAACTTATGGCGGATTAGGGTCAAAAGCCATCCTGATCACCTATTATTCACCCACTAAACGGACCATTGAAAAATGCAACGATAATAATATCATCCTCTTTAGCTTCACCAATCCCGATAAAAGTCGAAACAACAGCAATGACCTTTACCTTTTACTAAATAACGAAATTTCAAAATCAAACACCTTTTAAATAGATAATTATGGCACGAAAAATATTTATGTCTGTGTTAGGTACTGGTTTTTATGATGAATGTTCATATTTTATTGGTGAGCGATCAAATGCGATAACTACAAGATTTGTTCAGGAAGCTGCAATTAAATTGCTATGTTCAAATTGGGACAAAGAGGATATGATTATTATCTATACTACAAAAAAAGCATATAAAGAGAACTATGACGAGGGTATATCAACAAAAAAATCACGAGGAGGTGAAGAAATGGCTTATCACGGCCTTGAAAAAATTTTAAAAGAATTGAACTTAAAGCCATTAATCAAAAATGAGCCAATAGACGATGGAAACAATGAGGAGGAAATATGGAAAATTTTCAATGCTATTTACAGCAATCTCAAAGAGGATGATGAGGTCTACTTCGATATCACTCATTCATTCAGATACCTTCCAATGCTTCTTCTAGTTCTGCTGAATTATTCTGAATTTCTGAAGAATACTAAATTAAAATCAATAACTTATGGCAATTATGAATTGTCCAGAGATAATGATGGCTTTGCTCCAATAATGGATCTAATGTCCTTGGTAAGACTTAAGGATTGGTCGTTAGCTGTAAGTAATTTCGAACAATTTGGAGATGTAAAAAAAATTAGTGAATTGTGTCAAACTTCGTTGAAACCAGTTTTGGCTAAAGCAAAAGGTAAAGATTTAGATACACTTTCTATTAATAATTTTAGCAAAGATTTGCCTGAATTTTTAAAATGTATTCAAACCTGTAGGGGAAATGAAATAATCAAAGGAGAAAGAGCGATAAAGCTATTTACAAAAATTGAAAATGTTGAACAGACTTCTCTTGCCCCATTTAACCCTATCTTTTCACGATTGAAAAATCAAGTTAAAAAATTCAGCTCCGAAAATAATGTAAAAAATGGTTTTGCAGCTGTCGCATGGTGCATTAGCAATGGGCTTATTCAGCAAGGATTTACTTTGCTTCAAGAAACAATCATTTCTCTTGTTTGCGAAAGTGAGCAAATTGAATTCGCCATTGAGAATAATAGAAACATTGTTTCAGCAGCATTCAATATTAAAAAGAATAATCGACCAGAATCAGAGTGGATTAGCCTTTGCAAATCTACCGATGAAAATCTTCATCTATCCCGGAAAATCACTAATAACCACATAGTAGCAATGTTAGCTAGCGAATTTTGTGGTTTAACTGCACAAAGAAATGATATTAATCATGCTGGAATGAAAACTGGATATGCAAAGGCAGATTCGTTTGAAAAAAATCTGAAAGAAATTTTTTGCTCCGTCATGAGTAAAACTTGCAACCTTTAAATACGCCATTCTATGCCAATCTCCAATTATTTTCCCTACGAGCCCACCACCGGACAGTGGATGGCGGTAACGATGCTCGAACATTTTTTTGAGAGTGAACACAAGGTATTTGTGCTCCAGGGATATGCGGGGACTGGAAAAACCACTTTATTGAAAGCAGTACTCGACTTTCTCGAAGACTCCGATACCACTTGTCAGTTAATGGCTTCTACCGGGCGGGCAGCAAGGGTTTTATCGCTTAAAACCAATCGGCAGGCTTCTACAATCCACTCTTCTATCTACCAGGTTGACGAAACTAAAAGTGTTATCAGTGAGGATACGAAAACGATTTCGTTTAAAATCAGACAAAACCGCGATCCGTTAAAAACAGTCTATTTTATCGACGAGTCATCGATGATTGCCGATAAAAGCGAGGCCAACACGATGCTGCTTTTCGATAACGGCCGTTTTCTGGAACATATCTTCAGGTATGCAGGGCCAAGGAAAATTGTTTTT
>JBBRTR010000259.1:0-2659 GCA_038244215.1 Bacteroidales bacterium | reverse complement strand
TTTGATTGATAGTTTGAAGGGGGTTTGCGCTCAATATGGACTGGGAAATGATGGCAATGAATTTAAAATCATTACACAGGTTTTTCTATATAAATTTATGAATGATAAGTTTGGTTACGAAGCCAAACAGATAGAACCTACTCTGAAAACAGCAGAAAATTGGGAACAGCTTATTGCCACCTATTCCGACAATGATTATGAAATGTTGCTGATGCGGATGAACCCCGAAAGTGCCAAGCTAAAGCGTGAACATTATTTATCCTACCTTCATAACAAACAAAACAAAGAAGAATTTGCCAAGTTATTTGACGATACCTTGCGGGATATAGCCTTGTTTAATAACGAGATATTCTCTGTAAAAACCGGAACAGGATCAAAAATCACTTTGTTTGACGAATTGAGCAATTATATTTCGGACAGTTCGCAGCGTGATAACTTCTGCAAAGCATTGGTGAATCAGTTGGTGAATTTCAGTTTCGAGCAGATATTTGAACAAAAATTCGATTTCTTTTCCACCATATTTGAATACCTGATAAAAGATTACAACAAAGATGGCGGTGGTAAGTATGCAGAATATTATACACCTCACGCTGTAGCCAAGATTATGGCTTCAATACTCGTAGATGATAAGGTTAGTAATGTAACTTGTTACGATCCTTCAGCTGGCTCTGGAACGCTGTTGATGAACCTTGCACATGCCATAGGTGAAGACCGTTGTACGATTTATTCTCAGGATATTTCGCAGAAATCGAGTAGTATGTTACGATTGAACCTGATTTTGAATAATCTGGTACATTCCATTCAAAATGTGATTCAGGGAAATACCATTCTTACACCCTATCACAAAACGGGGGATAAATTAATGAAATTCGATTTTATCGTTTCCAATCCACCTTTTAAACTCGATTTTAGCGATTATGTAGCGGATTTGGACACTAAAAATAATTCAGAACGTTTTTTTGCCGGATTCCCCAATGTGCCCAATAAAGATAAAGACAAAATGTCGATTTACCTGATGTTTATTCAGCACATTATGTTTTCGCTTGCTGACAAAGGAAAAGCAGCCATTGTAGTTCCAACCGGATTTATCACAGCACAAAGTGGTATTGAAAAGAAAATCCGTGAACGTTTGATTGAAGAAAAGATGCTTCGGGGTGTGGTTTCCATGCCAAGCAATATATTTGCGACTACCGGAACTAATGTTTCCATTCTGTTTTTGGACAAAGCCAATACCAAAGGTGATATTGTGCTGATGGATGCTTCCAAACTGGGAACAACCGTAAAAGATGGAAAAAATCAAAAAACATTGCTTTCAGACGAAGAAGAACAATTGATTATCAATACCTTCAACAAGCACGAAGCGGTAGAAGATTTTACGGTGGTGGTTTCGTACGACCAAATAAAAGAGAAAAACTACAGCTTTAGTGCCGGACAATATTTCGAAGTAAAGATTGAATATACCGATATTACAGCCCAAGAGTTTAAAGCTAAAATGGATGGATTTACTCAGAATCTGGAAACACTTTTTGCTGAATCTGCCAGTTTGGAATTGGAAATAAAAAAACAATTGGGAGGACTGAAGTATGAATGAAATAATACAAGAACTTTCGAATGATTTTGTACAAGATATAAAATCCATTATTGGAAATGCAAGAAGTCAGGCGGTTAGAAGTGTTGAGTTCTATCGGGTGGAAATGTATTGGAAAATGGGCGAACGAATTTTCAACGAAGAACAAGATAGAAAAGAACGTGCCGATTATGGAAGTTATTTGATTAAAAACCTTTCAAAAGCAATCGAACCAGAATATGGCAGTGGCTTTTCGGTACGAACTTTAGAACAATCGCGTCAATTTTACCGTAATTATCCAATTGCGAACGCAGTGCGTTCGCAATTGAACTGGACACAATATAGATTGCTGATTCAAATTGAAGATCTCTCAAAAAGAGAGTATTACGAACTTGAGGCAGTAGAAAATGCTTGGACTGGGCGCGAGTTAGAGCGACAAATAAGCTCCAATTTATACGAGCGTTTGTTGCTGAGTAATGACAAAGAATCGGTGATGGCAGTTGCTCGTAAAGAGCGCAACCCACAACTTCCACAAGAAATAGTGAAAGATCCCATGATATTGGAATTTCTAGGGTTAGAACGCAAAGCTCATTATTACGAAAAGTACTTAGAAAGTGCTATCATCGAACATTTACAGCATTTTTTATTGGAGATGGGCAATGGTTTTTCCTTTGTGGCGCGTCAAAAAAGACTGTTGATTGAGGATGATGAGTTTTTCGCTGATTTGATTTTCTACAACCGCCTATTACGCTGTTTTGTGGTGGTGGATATAAAAACACGCAAAATAAACCATCAGGATTTAGGACAATTGCAGATGTACGTGAATTATTACGACCGTCATATTAAACTCCCCGAAGAAAACCCAAGCATTGGTATATTGCTCTGTGCCAACAAAAACAATGAAATGGTAAAATTGGCGCTACCTTTAGAAAACAAAACGCTAATGGCTAGTAAGTATGAACTTTATCTGCCAACCGAAAAACAATTGTTGAATGAACTGAAAAAAGAATTTACCGACGAGATACAAGGAGAATTTGACCTATGAAAAGTATAGGAATACAAAATAAATTATTCGAATCGGACTTTGATAAA
>JBBRTR010000258.1:0-2685 GCA_038244215.1 Bacteroidales bacterium | reverse complement strand
CCGCTTTATCAAATTCAATTTTATTAAGATTCAAAGTCGGTTGCATTTGAGTATAGGTTTGTGTAATTGCAACTTTTACGTTCTCTTTTGCTTTCGAAACGGTAGGATTTGTTGAGCTTAACACGATTCCGATTAACAAGGGAACGCCCATTAAACCCCAGTTCTGAATCCAGAAAATCAATGCATAAGCAGTTCCGAGTTGTTTTTCAGGAATAATTTTTGGAACAGAAGGCCACATGGCTGAAGGAACCAATGACAATGCAATTCCTAAAACAACTGTAACTGCCATGGCTAAAATCCAATTATTTAAAAATGGTATGGAAAAAATACCGTGAACGAAAATCAACAGAACCGCTCCAATAATCATAATGGTTGCACCTTTACCTTTTTTGTCATATAAATTTCCAAAAAACGGAGTGAGGAAAAGTGTTCCCAAAGGTAAAACACTTGGAATTAAGCCAGCTAAATCAGGATCAACAGAATATTTGTTTATAACCAAATCCGTTGCAAATTTAATCCAGGGGAAAACTGCCGAATAAAACAGAACACATAAAAGAGCTATCAACCAAAAACCTTTATTGGTAATAATCAGAAGAATATCCGAAAGTTTGAACGGCTCTTCTGCCTCTTTTTCAATATGCGATTCGGATTCTTCCAGTTTAATATCCATCCTTACATAAACGATATAGGCAATTAAGCCGACACAAAGCAATAAAGCTCCGAATAAAATTGGAATGGAAACATCACCAAAATAATGTGCAATCGGTAGTGGAATAGCTATAGCCAGCAAAGTTCCCAAACGTGCAAAAGAAACCTGCAAACCCATTGCCAATGCCATTTCTTTGCCTTTAAACCATTTCACAATAATACGGGAAACGGTAATTCCGGCAGTTTCAACTCCGACAGCAAAAATGGCATAGCCAAGTGCTGCAAACATTACCTGAGCTTTAATACCAAGTATTGGCGCCATTCCTTCCGGGAAAAAGTGCGAAATTGCAAAGAATTTCATGCTAGCACCAATTACCATAATAGAGGTTGAAAGAATACCTGTGAAACGAACTCCGGTTTTATCCAGTAATATTCCACCCAAAATAAGCATTAAAAGGAACACATTAAACCAACCATAGGCACTGGTAAAAATACCGTAATCCAAATTATCCCATTTTAACTGGCTTTCGAGCATTGGTTTGAGCGGACTCATTGCATCGGCAATAAAGTATCCACAAAACATCGTGAAAGATACAATACCGAGCGCGGTCCATCTTGCAGTAGGAGATTCGCGAAGCGAAGAAATTTTCTCTGTCATAAACTATTTTTTTGTTAATTTGTTTACTATATAAATGGGAAACATAAAATTGATATTTTCAGCCCGCAAATCTACTGAAAAAAAAATTATTATAAAGCTTAACTGACAAAATTACCGATAAAAAATACGGATTGTTCTTCGGTATTGTTTTTGAGTAGATTTAATCGTATAATATTTATTTTTAATTTTTCATTGCTGATTTATTTACTATTTTTGTCAACAATAGGTATTAGTACTGATACATTTATTGAAGTTGTTTGTTTAAGTTATTTAAAAATCAACCAATTTAGCACTTAATTTCTCAGATTATCAGCAAATTAAACAAATAGGAGAAAAAAATATGACAGTCAACTATTCAGAGCAATTACATAATGTACTTATGTTTAGTTCGCAAGAAGCCGAGCGTTTGGGAAATAATTACATAGGTCCCGAACATTTACTGTTAGGAATTTTACGCAACGGAACCGGTAAAGCCATCGATATATTAAATGTATCACATATAAATTTGTCTAAAATAAAACAAATTATCGAAAGCCAGATTCGTACGGATATGGAACCTAGCGGTGATGAAATTCCAAGTTTAAAAAGCACGGAACGTATAAAAAAGATTATGGAACTTGAAACACGTTCATTATCAGCCGAAACTGCTGACACAGAACATTTGCTTTTAGCCATTTTGAAAGAAAAAAACAATCTGGCAGGTGATATTTTATTATCAGAGCATCTGACTTACGATCAGGCAAAATCTTTCGTAGATGTGCCAAAAGAAAACCCAATGTTAGGCTCAAGTTTTCAAGATGAAGACGATGATGAGGATGATCCGCGACATAAGAAATCAAATCCTTCATCGGGAGCAAAGCAAAGTGATACTCCTGCTCTGGATACCTTTGGAATGGATATAACGAAAGCTGCACTCGAAAACCGTCTCGATCCGATTGTGGGCCGTGAGCGTGAAATTGAACGTTTAGCACAAATTCTGAGTCGTCGTAAAAAGAATAATCCGGTTTTAATAGGTGATCCCGGAGTTGGAAAATCAGCCATCGTTGAAGGTTTGGCATTAAGAATAATTCAACACCGTGTTTCGCGTGTTTTATTTGATAAACGTGTAGTTTCACTTGATATGGCCTCAATTGTAGCCGGAACAAAATATCGTGGACAATTTGAAGAAAGAATCAAAGCAATTTTGAATGAATTATCCAAAAATCCGGATGTGATTTTATTTATTGATGAAATACATACAATTGTAGGTGCAGGCGGTGCTCCAGGTTCACTGGATGCTGCCAATATGCTGAAACCGGCATTAGCACGTGGTGAAATTCAGTGTGTGGGTGCAACTACGCTTGATGAATACCGTCAGAGTATTGAAAAAGATGGAGCTT
>JBBRTR010000257.1:0-2691 GCA_038244215.1 Bacteroidales bacterium | reverse complement strand
GTTCCGTTTTCTTTAGCACAATATCGGTAGGTAATTCACTGACAGTAACGCCTGATTCATTTAGTTTGTTTTGCAAATGTTCCGCAAGTAAAAGTCCCGGATTCGGGATGTCACCTTTTACTATAAATTCAAGTCGTTTAGCAGGGATTTCACCGCGTATGCTTCGAATGTTAGATTTTGGTGCTCCGTAAAAATACGCGCTATCGAATGAAATGGTTGAGCTTATTAGATGATTATCAAAACTTAATGATGCAATTTCAGGGATTGTTCGTATGATTTCAGGCGTTGTTCCTACCAAACCGGAATTCAAAACCAGTTTATAGGTATTATCCAGATATGAAATTCCATACGCACCGGCTGCATAATAATTCCCAACATCTTCCCAAGTCCATTTCGGATTCACGCCCTGTTCGTCGAATAAAGTTTCGTCAGCAACAATTCGTCCGATTATCTTTTTTATTCCGGCATTTTTAATCGCTTCCACCCAACTGACCATAAAATTAGAATCTCCGATAAATTCCGAACCCAATGTTGGATCGCCACCGCCACGGATATACAAATTTCCATTCAAAACTCCTTTTGAATTTAATGTGCCATCAGTTTCAAGTTTTGTTTCGAAACAAAATTCAGGGCCAAGCATTTCAAGAGCCGTTGCAGTAGTCACAATTTTCATCGTGGATGCCGGAATGGAAACATTATTCGATCGGTACTCATATAACGTTTTGTTCGATCCGAGCTCTTTGACCATTAGGCTGATGTTCGCGTTTTCCAAAAGCGGATCATGCACAAAGTTATCAACCGGATTACCTGCTGAAACTGATAAAACCAGAAATAAAAAAGGGATAAAAGGGATAATTCGTTTCATTTTTTCAACAAAAAAAGCAGTTATGCGTACTGGAAAAGTGTGATATGCAAAAGTAATTAGAAAAAATGTATTGAAGGGCATGAATTCAATTTGAGTTTTGGAAATATTTGCGTTTTCGAGTTTTTAATTCAAAACCATTTTCTATTATACCGGTTGAGAATGAATATATTTCGCCTGCAAGCACACAAATTAGTTGTGTGAAAATTAGCATAAAAAGCAAATTGTTTTCAGAGACAAATAATATTGCAAATTGAGAATACAACTTTATGTGAATTTTTCATATCTTTGAGGTTGAAAATTCAATTCACAAGATTCACACTCGGAATGATTGATGTAAAGAAAGAATACAAGAACTTACAACTAAAATGACCATTCTTTAAATAATAATTATGAAATCAACCGAAATTAGTAAGCTGTTTCAAGAATTTGAAAATGCTGCTTCGGAATACGAAAATGTAGAATGTTGGAGTGCCCGCGAATTACAAGAATTATTAGGCTACTCGAAGTGGGAAAATTTTGCAAAAGTGATAGAAAAAGCAAAAGAATCTTGCCAGAATGCAGGACAACTTATTTCCGACCATTTTCCTGACGTCAGGAAAATGGTTTTGATTGGGTCAGGTGCTGAAAAAGAAATAGTTGATGTGCTTTTGACACGTTATGCTTGCTATTTAGTGGCACAAAATGGGGACGCTCGTAAAGAACAAATTGCTTTTGCTCAGAGCTATTTTGCAATTCAAACACGCCGTGCTGAGCTAGTAGAACAACGATTATTGGAAACGGAGCGGATTATGGCTCGTACAAAACTGCAAGAAACCGAAAAGCGTTTGTCGGGTGTGTTGTATGAGCGTGGTGTAAATGAGCAAGGTTTTGCTATTATTCGATCAAAAGGCGACCAAGCTTTGTTCAGACTTAACACTTCACAACTGAAGCGAAAACTCGGCATTCCAGAGAATCGTCCAGTTGCCGATTTTTTACCAACTATTAGTATTAAAGCAAAAGATTTTTCGGCTGAAATGACAAGCGTGAATGTAGTAGCGAAAAATATAAACAATACTCCTCAAATTGAAAAAGAACACATTGACAACAATTTAGCAGTTCGCAAAATGTTACTCGAAAGGGGAATAGTACCCGAAAACTTAGCTCCTGCTGAGGATGTAAAAAAACTTGAACGTCGCCTAAAGAGTGAAAAAAAACTGACTTTGAGCAATAAGAATAAAAGAAAGTAAAAAAATATATTATCTCCATCCCTGTGGATATGCTATTTAATGATATAAAAGTGGCGCTGGTGGGTGGGATTGGAAACAATTAGCTCCGAAAACGGGGTCGCTGACCGCTGGTTCCCAACAACCGACAATAGCATTCGTACGTTAAATATGGGATATATCCGGCTGGACGGGTGAATTTTCTTCAACTGTGTAGAGTTAACCCCCCGACAATGGAAGAGATGACCCCGAAGACCTAAGACCCGAACCCGAAAGCATTAGACGGCTCCCCGAAGGGTTTAGATACTAACCCGAAGACCTAAGACCAGAGCCCGAAAGGATAAGACCAGAGCCCGAAAGGATAAGACCAGAGCACGGAAGCAATAGGCACGACCCCGAAGGTATTAGACTGAAGTGCGGAAGCATAAGATTCAACTCCGAAGGTGTTAGACAAGATTCCGATGCTGATAGACCTAAATCTGATGGCTGCAATAAATGAATATCTCGACTGACAAGCTGGAATAAACGGTTGATAAATACGTTAAATGGGCAATTGCGAGACTGAGAAAGCATTTAAAGAAATATTTTAAAATTTATGTGAAATAATTTTGTAATATTATTTGG
>JBBRTR010000256.1:0-2698 GCA_038244215.1 Bacteroidales bacterium | reverse complement strand
TAAAAGCAGGAAATAAAACTTTAATGATTTTCGCGCTTTCTCTTGGATTTGTATTTCTCTTTTTGGTTGCGTTGTACGAAAGTTGGTCTGTGCCTTTTTCGGTTTTATTAGCAGTTCCGATCGGGGCGTTAGGGTCAATTGTTGCTTTGACTTTACTGCCGAATATTACCAATAATATCTATGCTCAAATTGGTTTGATTACCTTGATTGGACTATCCGCGAAAAATGCAATTTTGATAGTGGAATTTGCAAAAGAAAGAGTGGATGGTGGAATGGAAATAATCCGAGCCACTCTGGCAGCAGTCAGGCTTCGTTTGCGACCGATTGTAATGACTTCATTAGCCTTTATATTTGGTGTATTGCCCCTGGCTTTTGCAACCGGTGCTGCAGCCGAATCCCGAAAGACAATTGGATGGACAGTATTTGGTGGTATGATCGCGGCAACATCTTTAGCTATTTTTATTGTGCCTGTTTTGTATGTATTTATTACTAAAATAGCTTATGGCAAAAAGAAACTGGCGGAATTAAGAAGAAAGAACAAACCTTCTTAACGCATTCATTTTATCCATAGTGCATTAACAACTAGGCTTTTGGGTAAATTCCCTCAGGAGAATAACAAAATAAAGATTGATATCTCTTTTTGATATATTTTCATTTAGCCAGATTTATTCATAAATTATGCGTCCCTTGTACTTTTTTGCGCCTTTAAAGAGTCGTTCTCACTTGGAACTAAAACGATTAGTATGAATCAAATCTTCCGATCGGTCCTTGTATAAAAAATGCCTGAGAAAACTCTCAGGCATTTTTTATAATGATTTGGTTCAAGCAAATTTAGAGAACGCCTTGTGCCATCATGGCTTTGGCCACTTTCATGAAACCAGCAATGTTTGCACCATTCACATAGTTGACAAAACCATCGGCTTCAGTTCCATATTTTACGCACGAAGTGTGGATAGCCAACATAATATCCTTTAGTTTTTGATCCACTTCTTCTTTAGACCAACTCAAACGGATGGAATTTTGGGTCATTTCTAATCCGGAAACAGAAACACCACCTGCATTGGCAGCTTTACCCGGTCCATAAAGAATTTTATTTTTCAAAAATACTTCAACAGCCTGAGGAGTTGATGGCATATTTGCACCTTCGGAAACAGCAATACAGCCATTCTTAATCAACATTTCAGCATCATCGCCGTTGAGTTCATTTTGTGTGGCCGATGGTAATGCAATGGTGCAAGTTTCACCCCATGGACGACCACCTTCAACATATTTTGCACCGGGAAATTTATCAACATATTCTTTAATACGTCCACGGTACTCGTTTTTTAGTTCGAATACATAGGCTAATTTTTCAGAGTCGATTCCGGCCGGATCGTAAATATAACCGTTGCTATCCGACAAAGTGATTACTTTACCACCCAATTCAATTACTTTCTCAGCAGTATATGTAGCCACATTCCCTGAACCGGAGATGGCAACCACCTGACCTTTAAGGTCGTTAACACCTTTGCGTTTGAGCATATTCATCAAAAAATAAATATTGCCATAACCGGTAGCTTCAGGGCGAATGAGCGAACCACCAAACTCAAGACCTTTACCGGTGAAAGTACCTGTATTTTCTTGTGCAAGTTTTTTGTACATACCAAACATATATGCCACTTCACGACCACCAACACCTATATCGCCAGCCGGAACATCAGTGTTTGGTCCGATATGATGCCACAATTCGAGCATGTAAGCCTGGCAGAAACGCATAATTTCTGTATTTGATTTTCCTTTCGGATTAAAGTCCGAACCTCCTTTTGCACCACCCATTGGTAATGTTGTAAGTGCATTTTTAAAAGTCTGTTCGAAAGCCAAAAATTTCAGGATAGAGGGAGATACTGATGCGTGAAAACGCATACCGCCTTTATATGGTCCAATGGCATTGTTGTGTTGAATACGATAAGCCATGTTTACTTTTACATTTCCTTTATCGTCAATCCAGCTAACGCGAAATGAAAGAATCCGATCAGGGATACACAAGCGTTCAATTAGGTTTTGTTTTTCAAATTCAGGGTGAGCATTGTATTCACTCTCGATAGAATGTAGTACTTCTTCTACAGCCTGATGATACTCTGGTTCATTTGGAAACCTTCTTTTTAAATTATCGATAACTTCTTTAACATTCATAATCTTTTACTGTTTTAGTTTTATTGTTTATTTCGGCTGCAAAGTTACAAAATAATATCAAATACAACAAAAAACAATCAAATCAATATCAAAAACAATACTTTTGTTGTTTTTAGTAAACAACTTAGGAGCATAATGTCAAATTAGCATTCTGTAAATTAAAAATCATATTGTCAGTATTTTTATATTTTAACTAACATAATGAAATTAAATACAGCTATTATATAGAAAATTGCGATTATAAATTTGAGAATAACTTTAAATCTGTATAGTTTTATGAAATATATTTTTTTGTTTATTTCAAATCATTATAGTACAGAATTTGAGCTAAGCTCTTTCAGAATGACATTAAATAAAAAAATCAGAATGAGGGTTTTAAAACAACTCCTTTGTTTTTGCGTCCATCTACTTTTATCACAATGGGATTTTCGAAACGAACATGCCGTAAATACTGCGATTCGAAGACTGCGGGTAATACATTCAGGTAATCGATGTCAAAAGTACCATCGGATTGATACGGATTTAT
>JBBRTR010000255.1:0-2701 GCA_038244215.1 Bacteroidales bacterium | reverse complement strand
TCGAAATATACGGTAAGCCAGCTGTTTGCGTTTTGGCAATGCCAGGTATTCGTCAACAGTTAGTGTCCATACATCGCCCAAACCGCGTTTATCCAGATTGCCAACATGACGGTGATGTTCGAGGTGCGAATGATGCCAGCGATGGTAAGGTGTAAAAGCCAGCACACCCAAAATAAAGCCTACTGTTTCGCTTAACCGTTTCGAACTAAAAAAGGAACCATGACCGCAATCGTGAAATATGATAAACAACCTCACCAGGAAACCAGCTGAAATCAGTATCAAAGGCACGGTAATCCAGTAACTGTATTTTAAACTGATCACCATCAGCACCCATAATACAACATAAGGTATAAAGGTGTTCGCGATCTGCCACCAGCTATGCAGTTTGTCGCCGTTACGGTAAGGCGCTATAATTTTAACCCATTTATCCTCGGCTGTAACTTTTGTTTTATTCTGAGCTAACATTCAATTAATCAATTAAAAGTAAGTAAAGTAACAATGCGTTCAAATTAATCACCGGCTATTATACAAATTATCCAGAGATATAAAACCCTTGGTGGCTAAGCTAACTCTCATAGTTTCTGATTAATTTAACCCTTTGTTAAGGTTTGTATTTGCTATTCACTCCGGTGCTGACGACAAATTGGATTCTGCCCGAATTGTTCAGAAAATCACCAGTTTTTCAAGAGTACAAAGTTATAAAAAAGCTTGCCCGGATAATCGGTTTTGGTTTAACACATAAAAACTGTTTAAATTTAGTTTTGTTCAATTCTGCTGATCATTTGAAAAAAGCTATCAGAACAATGCAAGCAAATTCAGCGAAAAGTTAACGTTAAAAAAAGATGCAGTATTTAATTTCATTTTATACTTTTGATCCTCCAAACAATCCCATTTTTCCATGAAAAAAATTTTCCTTCCTGCCCTTCTGCTTATTTTATCATTTCAGGCTTTTGCCTCGTTCGACGATTGGTTCACAAACAAGACATTGCGCATCGATTATTTTCATACGGGTACTAACAAACAGGAAATATACTCAATCGATCAGGTGAAAATGGAACCTTATTGGGGAGGCTCACATCATTCGCTGATTGACACGTTAAATTACGGTGAATTTTACTTCAAGGCCTTTGATTTAAAATCTGGCAAACTGATATTCAGCCGTGGGTATTGCGCTTTATTTGATGAATGGCGATTCACAGAAGAAGCGAAACATACAACCCGCACTTTTAGCGAAACCACCGTGTTGCCGTTTCCTAAAAATGATATACGCATCGAGATTTACAGCCGGAATCCTTTGAGTGTTTATGTAAAGAAATTTGAATATACCATTGAAGTGAAGAATTACTTTATTTCGGAAGAACGACAGATGGTTTTCCCGGTTTACGATGCGCTGATTTCGGGAGATCCGGCTACCAAAATTGACATTGTGATTATACCCGAAGGCTATACGGAAAAGGAAATGGATAGGTTTAAAGCTGATTGTGATAAATTTGCCGCCGGACTTTTCACTTTTGATCCTTACACCCGAAACCGCGATAAATTTAATATCCGCGCCGTCCTGGCGCCATCCGCTGAAAGTGGTACTGATATTCCGGCTGAAAAAATCTGGAAAAATACCATACTCAACAGCTCATTTTACACCTTCGATTCCGAAAGATACCTTATGACAACGGATAATCAGGATGTCCGCAACCTGGCAGCCAATGCCCCTTACGACCAGATTTATATCCTGGTAAATACTACGAAATACGGAGGCGGAGCCATTTATAATTTATACAGCTCTTCGGTAAACAGCAATGCCTCATCGGCTAAAATTTTCGTTCATGAGTTCGGGCATGGATTTGCCGCTCTGGCTGATGAATACGACGACGGATCAACTTCATTTAATGATATGTACCCACTGAATGTCGAGCCCTGGGAACCTAATATCACCACCCTGGCGAAGTTCGAAACCAAATGGAAAGGAATGATTGCGGCTAATACGCCTATTCCAACCGCGGTTGAAAATGAATCGGGCATGAAACTGGGCGTTTACGAAGGCGCCGGTTATGTTGCCAAAGGAATTTACCGCCCGACACCCGATTGCCTGATGCGTACCTTTAAAGGGGATAAATTCTGCCCGGTATGCGAAAAGGCGATCCAGAGAATGATAGATTTTTATACGAAGTAAGCTGGTAGTTTCTTCAATTTAAAGTGAAGGTAGAAAGTAGTCGGAAGTCGGAAGACAGCATTTTTTCACTCTCGGATATCAATCTTGTTTTTTGATCCCGAGTTATTCCCCTGCTCTATTTTAGTGCCATAGAAATAATATTAATGTATTTTTTTGGCAGAATATTTTATCCCACGAAGACACAAAGTTCACTAAGCTAATTTGTGCTCTCAGTGGCTTTGTGGGAAATATTTTTGGTCCTGGCTAGTCCATTAGGTTTTAACAAACTTGCCAATTTCGCCTTTTTACTTCGGTCCCGATAGCCATCGGTATCGGTCTCCCGACTTACGTCTTATCTATAATCTGGATTTAAAATACCTCTCCAAACCATCTCAGATTCCTCTTACTTATATATATTCTAAATAGCAATAAAACTATAAGTTATCCTTCGGAAATGAAAGGGAAATGACTAATTTTGCAGCCCAAAAACATTGAATTTCTTAAACTTTTACGTGTTATAACAGTAACAATACAAAATCATTATGGCTATTA
>JBBRTR010000254.1:0-2707 GCA_038244215.1 Bacteroidales bacterium | reverse complement strand
ATTATCTTCTTGCTTTATTCCGATGAAACGACCCTTTTCCTCCGGTAAATTTCTTATGACCAAAGCGATGCAGTTCGGGTTTGTATTCGGGTGCTTCGCCTAGTTCTTCGGGCATAGGTATTTTGTAAATCGGTTTTTCCAAAAAATCTTCTATCTGTTTGAACTTGTATTGTTCATCTTCAGAAACGAAGGTGATAGACATTCCCGAAGCACTGGCACGAGCCGTACGACCGATGCGATGCACGTAATCTTCGGCATCGTGTGGCACATCGTAATTTATAATCAATGAAATATCATCAATATCAATACCGCGCGACACAATATCAGTTGCCACCAAAATGTTTACCCGGTTGTTACGAAATTCGTGCATAATATGGTCACGTTGTGCCTGCTCAAGATCAGAGTGCATTTCGCCAACCGAAAGTCCCATTTGACGGAAGGTTTTGAAAAGCTCCTTTACTTTCAGTTTTGAACCGGAGAAAATAATCACTTTATTCAATTGTTCACCGGCAAATAAATGGCGAATAAGGCCAATTTTCTGCATCTCGTAACAGATATAAGCCGTCTGCATAATGCTTTCGGGTGGTTTGGAGATAGCAATCTTCACTTCAACCGGATTGTTCAGAATAGTTTTGGCCAGTTGACGAATTTTAGGTGGCATGGTTGCCGAAAACATGATCGTCTGGCGATCTTTAGGAAGGCGGTTTACCACCAACATGATATCGTCGAAAAATCCCATGTCTAGCATGCGGTCGGCCTCATCCAGAATAAAGTATTTTACGTGCGAAAAATCAATATCATACAAGTTGATATGCGATAATAAACGTCCGGGAGTGGCAATAACTACATCGGCACCTTTTTGAAGCCCGCGACGTTGTACATCCCAAGCTGCAGAATCGTTTCCACCATACACAGCTACTGATGAAAAGGACGTGTAGTACGAAAAACCTTCCATTTGCTGGTCGATTTGCTGTGCCAATTCACGTGTGGGTGCCATGATAATGGCATTTACCTTATCTTCAGCATGTTTTTCGGATTGTAAATTATGTAAAAGTGGTAAAATGAAAGCGGCTGTTTTACCAGTTCCGGTTTGTGCGCAAGCTATTACGTCGCGTTTTGCTAAAATTACAGGAATTGTTTCGGCCTGAACCGGTGTGGCTTCTTTAAAATTCATTGCCTGCAAGCCATCCTGTACGGCATCGCAAAGCGGTAGTTCGTCAAATCTCATCGATACATTATTAATATTTTGCAAAGATACGCAATTTAAATCGGTATATGAATATTCTGCTGGAAACGGTTTCTGAATGGTTGAATGAACAATTCGTTTGCTTTTTACGTTATTTGTACTAATTGATTAATTCAGGCTTATTTGTTTGAAAACAATTGAATAGTGTGGTATTTTATTATAATATGTAATAAATAAAACCAAAAAAATATCACTTTGTATTTGCAGGAGTAAAAATTAGCTGTATCTTTGCAGCGATTATAAAAATGAAGATGAACAGAAATTATTTACATATTCTCCTACTCGGTATTATTATTCTCTTGCAAAACAAGTAGAAGTGAGTTTGGTATGTATGTAATAGTACAAATAAAATAGATAAAGCCTTTCTCACTTCGGTGCGAGAGGCTTTTTTCTTAAACGGCAGCATAATAATAACAAAAAAGCCGAAACCCTCTCGGTTTCCCCTTTAGGGGATTAGAGGGCTACATTATGGATAGATTATTTGTTTTTGACACCACCTTACGGGATGGTGAACAGGTACCGGGATGCCAGTTGAATACGGTAGAAAAAATTCAGGTGGCAAGAGCACTTGAAGCCTTGGGTGTGGATGTGATTGAAGCAGGCTTCCCGATTTCAAGTCCGGGTGATTTCAAATCAGTAGTCGAAATTTCTAAAGCCGTTACCTGGCCTACCATTTGCGCGTTGACTCGCGGAGTGCAAAAAGATATCGACGTAGCTGCCGAAGCACTTCAATATGCCAAGAATAAACGGATTCATACCGGAATCGGAACTTCGGAGTTTCATATCAAATATAAATTCAATTCCAATCAGGATGAAATTTTGGAACGTGCCATTGCCGCGGTAAAATATGCCAAGAAATACGTGGAAGATGTAGAATTTTATTGCGAAGATGCCGGCCGTACCGATAATGTGTATCTGGCACGCGTGGTTGAAGCAGTTATCAAAGCAGGTGCAACTGTAGTCAATATCCCTGACACGACAGGTTATTGCTTGCCTTGGGACTTTGGTGAAAAAATTAAATTTCTGATGGATAATGTAAACGGTGTTCACAATGCCATCATTTCTACACATTGTCACAACGACTTGGGAATGGCTACTGCCAATACTATTTCCGGAGTTTTGAATGGAGCACGTCAGGTAGAAGTGACCATGAATGGTATCGGTGAACGCGCCGGTAATACTTCATTGGAAGAAATTGCCATGATTTTGAAATGCCATAAAAATTTGGAAATTGAAACTCAAATCAACACACAAAAAATATATTCGACCAGCCGTTTGGTTTCCAGCTTGATGAATATGCCTGTTCAAGCTAATAAAGCAGTTGTTGGACGAAATGCCTTTGCTCATTCCTCGGGAATTCATCAAGATGGTGTATTGAAAAATCGTGAAAGTTATGAAATTATGGATCCTACCGACGTTGGAATTGATAAAAATTCTATAGTTTTGACAGCTCGAAGCGGT
>JBBRTR010000253.1:0-2712 GCA_038244215.1 Bacteroidales bacterium | reverse complement strand
TCTAATTTTGCGCCTACTAAATAATCAAACTTGCGCTTATGTGTTTTTAATACATGCATAATCATAGCTGTAATGGTTGTTTTACCATGACTACCACCAATTACGATGCGTTGTTTGTCTTTTGATTGTTCGTAGATGTATTCAGGGAATGAATAAATCTTGATACCCAATTCGCGCGCTTTTAATAATTCCGGATTGTCATTGCGTGCATGCATTCCCAAAATAACTGCTTCCAGATCTGTTGTGATTTTTTCCGGAAACCAACCCATTTCAGTAGGTAGGAGATTGTATGCAGCAAGTCTTGTTTTTGAAGGCTCGAAAATTTCATCATCAGAACCTGTAACCTTATATCCCTTATGATGAAGCGCTAATGCTAAATTGTGCATGACTGCACCACCAATTGCGATGAAATGAACTCTATTCTTTTCCATTATTTTTAAAAACTAATCAAACAAAAATAAAAGAATTCGGGATAAAACAGTAAAAGTGGATAAAGGAAAATGGATAGTGTTGATAAGTATATCTTTTTAAATGCATTTTTAATCGAAGGCTAATGTTTACTTAATATTCAGGCATGTTAGTAACGATGTTAGTAAGTGATTATAAGTCGGGATAACTCTATAAATTGCCTGCCTGATTCGATGGATAATAAGAAGTATATTTGAAGTATGGAGTTTGGAAAATCGAGAACGAAGTCTACCGGATTTGTAGCTAAGAATACCATTGCAAATGACCTATTAGTAGGCATGGGGAAATTGCAACCACAAGCAATTGAGGTGGAGGAAGCTGTTTTAGGAGCACTTTTATTGGAAAAAGATGCGCTTACATCTGTTATAGATATTTTAAAGCCTGAAAGTTTTTACAAAGAAGCACATCAAAAAATATATTTAGCTGTACTGGAATTGTTTGACCGCTCTGAACCGGTTGATTTGATTACGGTTGTAAATCAATTGCGTTCAAAAGCAGAGTTGGAATTTGTTGGTGGGGCATACTACATCACTGAGTTGACTACCAAGGTAAGTTCTGCTGCCAATATTGAATTTCACGCACGTATTGTGTCGGAGCAATCCATCAAACGTAGTTTGATAACGATTGCATCCAAAATTCAAAAAGACGCTTACGAGGATACAACCGATGTATTCGAATTGTTAGATAAAACAGAAAAGGATTTATACGATGTATCTGAATCGAATATTCGTAAGAATTATTCTGAAATGCGAAGCCTTATCGGACAAGCACTAAAGGAGCTTGCGGAGAAAAAAGATCAAGCAGATGGTTTAACAGGTGTGCCAAGTGGTATGTCTGATTTGGATCGCGTAACTTCTGGTTTCCAAAAAAGTGATTTGATTATTATCGCTGCTCGTCCAGGTATGGGTAAGACAGCTTTTGTCCTTTCTGCCATGCGCAATGCCGCGGTTGATTTTAAAAAGCCTGTTGCCTTGTTCTCCTTAGAAATGTCTGCTGTGCAGTTGGTGAATCGTTTGATTGCATCGGAAGCAGAGTTGGATAGTTATAAAATCAAAACAGGGAAGTTGGAAGAGTACGAGTGGCAGCAATTGCACTCTAAGATTTCTCCGTTGACTTCGGCACCAATATATATTGATGATACACCAGGTCTTTCTATTCGTGAGTTACGTACGAAGGCTCGTCGTTTGAAATCGAGAAATGATATTCAAATGATTATTATTGATTACTTGCAGTTGATGTCTGCCGATACTAGTAACAAAGGTGGCGGCGGTAACCGTGAACAAGAAATTTCAGCTATCTCTCGTGCATTAAAGGGCTTAGCAAAAGAATTAGAAGTGCCTGTAATTGCACTTTCGCAATTAAGTCGTGCAGTTGAATCCAGAGGTGGTGATAAGCGTCCACAGTTATCTGATTTACGTGAATCGGGTGCAATTGAACAGGATGCGGATATTGTAATGTTCTTGTATCGTCCGGAATATTATAAAATAGATGTGGATGAAGAAGGTAATCCAACAGCGGGTACAGGTGAAGTAATTATTGCGAAACATCGTAACGGTTCGCTGGAAACGGTGAAGCTGAAATACATTGGTAAGTTTACGAAGTTTGCCGACTTAGGTGGTGACTTTATAGATATGGAAAGCAATAGTTGGAGCGGAGATCAGAATAAATTCTTCGGCGGACAATCATTAGGCAGCAAGGTCAATGACTTTGGTGGCGATGACGACGGGCCGGCACCTTTCTAAATTATAAGTACAAATCGCCCGACTACTTTTTTGTGGTCGGGCGATTTGTACTTAATGAAACCTATTAAATCTGCTCCCAAAATAATTTACGATTGGTTTGTAGTTGAAATAAAGTAAATAAGAAATATGAAAAGTGTTTATAAAATTAGCTTTAATATATATCGCTTTATTTTAATAATAAGTGTGCCATTTTATCTTATTGCGGGATTATTAGTTGGATTGGCAGGACATAATCCTGATCCAGATAATAACGTGTATCTTGTTTATGTATTTTCAATAAGCACAATTATTCTGTTGACGGCTTTAAATAGGATCGGTAAAGATAAAATTAGACTAAGAAACGTGATTCGATATCTATGTGTTCTTCCTGTCATGGCAAGCGTTATTATGGAATTTTACGGATTGGGTTATATTATATACCAATATGAGGTAGATCATGTAAGTGAAATTGCTGTAAGTGCAATCATTATTATATTACTATTGATTGCACTTACAGCAATTA
>JBBRTR010000252.1:0-2733 GCA_038244215.1 Bacteroidales bacterium | reverse complement strand
TGTTGGTGCTGGTTTTAATCAGCAGCTCTAGCAACTCAATATCTTCTGTTTTTAGATTCATATATCTCATATTGAGACAAATATACAAATATTAATCCATAACACCAAAGAAATGGTGTATTATATTATTCCAACTACTTAATACTGTTTCTTTTGGAATAGTGAAATCAGATTTCAAATCATAAATTTTTCCGGTTATTATGTCCGTTCCATTTGACTTATCTTCCAAACTTTCAGTATATCGGTTAATATTTAGATTCTGATCAGTTTCGTTATTATTCAGTATAACCATTATTTTTTCTTTCTCGTTATATCGGAAATATACATAAACATCATTAACGGGTATAAAATGTGTAAGTAATCCTGTATGAATCACTTCTTTTGTTTTTCTCCAATTAAGCAACTTTGATAAAAAATTAAAATATTCATTTTGTTCAGCAGTTCTTCCTTTAACAGTAAATGCATTTATTGAATCACCCGGCCAGCCACCCGGAAAATCACGTCGGATATCCCCATCGTCAACCTCTTTATTTCCTGTCATTCCAATTTCAGAACCGTAATAAATCTGAGGAATCCCACGGGTTGTCATTAAAAACGACATAGCCATTTTAAATTTTTCAAAATTGCCTTTCAATAAATAATTAATGCGTTGGGTATCGTGATTTTCGACAAAGACAAGCAAATTGTTGATGTCAGCATAAACATAATCATTTGAAATGGCATTGTAAAATCTATTCATTCCCATGTCCAACCAAGGTTTTCCATGTTCATTAAAGCATTTTTCCAACGATCTTTGTAACACAAAATCCATTACTGATGGAAGTTGAGAATTGTAATTCAAACTATTAACTGCATCTTTTTGCCAAAAGGCAAGTTTATCCGAGGTGTCGAGAGTCATCTCTCCTACAATATTAATACTTGGATATTCATCTGTAATTGATTTTGCCCATGTAGCCATTGCATCCCGGTCATTGAAAGGATATGTATCCATTCGTACACCATCGAGATTTGCATTTTCAATCCACCAGATTGAATTCTGAATGAAATACGTCCAGAAATATTGATTTTGCTGATTCAAATCCGGCATATTTCTATCAAACCAACCTTCTTGAAACACTTTTTTATCAAAAGCCGAAGCGTGAATATCTTTCGTTGTACTGAATTTTGAATTTGTTTGGGTGTATTCCGGCCATTGATGAATCCAATCTTCAAAAGGCAAATCGCTCATCCACCAATTCCAAATTCCGCAATGATTCGAAACCATATCCATGATTACCTTCAGCCCCTTTTTATGAGAAGCTTCCACAAAATTCAAATAATCGTCATTACTTCCAAAACGAGGATCAATTTTATAATAATCACTAATAGCATAACCATGATAAGTATATTTACTAAAATTATTTTCCTGAACAGGAGTGCACCAAATGGTTGTTGCACCTAAATCTTTTATATAATCAAGATGATCTACAATTCCCTTCAAATCACCACCATGTCGACCAACAAATGATTTTCTGTTCAGCTTTTCAGGTTGAGACTCGATATTATCATTTGTAGTATCTCCATTTGCAAAACGGTCGGGCATTAATAAATAAATCACGTCGGAGGAATTAAATCCCTTTCTGTTGGCTGAATTTTCACGTCTGTTTTTCAGTTCGTAATTAATTGTCAAATCGGGCTTTTCCGGTTGTTTCAACAAAATATCAAATTTACCGGCTTTGGCATTATTGCTAATTTCAAGCGTTACAAAAAGATAGTTTGGACTGCAAGCACGATTGGTTCTCAGAATTTTAATTCCAGGATATTGAATTTCAACTTTTCGGTTACAAATTTCAGTTCCATGTATCAGTAATTGCAATTGGGAATTTTTCATTCCAACCCACCAAAACGAAGGTTCAACTCGTTCTATTTGAGCAGTTATAGTAAAACTTAGAATTAAGAAAACGAATAATATTGATTTTTTCAGCATATACAAAATATTTAAAATTATTTTTCACACTCCTTTGCAATAAACCGCCAAAGCTTATTTTTCCATTCCTCACCGGCATAATTTATTCCAACTCGTGGAGCGGTTTGAAAATCTGTAATATCCGGTGCATTTTCAATCCAAATTCTTTCAGAATTAATCAAATCTTCACCATAATAACTTTTATCAATTTTTAATTCACGACCGACTTTTCCAGAACCAATTATTTTATCGATTCCACGAATCAAAACAGCTTGAGGGTGGTTTTCTGTTCCTGTAACTACATTTAGCATCCAATACATACCGTATATTAAATAAACGTATACTTTTCCTCCAATGGCATACATAATTTCAGTTCTGGGAGTTTTGCCTTTGCTGGCATGACAAGCCAAATCTTCTTCGCCAAGATACGCTTCGGTTTCTGTTATACGATATTTTCTTGTTGAACCATCATCAAAAACTCGTACTAATATTTTACCGAGTAATTTTTCGGCGACAAAAACAGCATCATTCCTATAAAATTCTGGTTGAATTCGTTCCATTAAAGTGTATAATTTCGATTTTAAAATTAATTATATTTCAGGCAAATTTACAGGTTTTCATTGGATTTTGTATCTACGAAAAAAAAAATTCATAACTCTTTGGTAATCCAAAGAAAAAGAGTATTTTTGCAGTCCGTTTATTATCACAGTGTAATGGTCTGTTTTGATTCGTGTAAATATCGTATTTTGTGCCGATTAGCCTCCTCAAATTAGGATTGAAACTTAATG
>JBBRTR010000251.1:0-2735 GCA_038244215.1 Bacteroidales bacterium | reverse complement strand
ATGCCTCTTTTTTGGAGAAAAAAGGAAGACAGTTTCAGCTTACGACTGGTAGCAGAAGAAATTGAAATGCCCTGGAACTGGCCGGTGGAAGTAAATTATCTCGAAGCAAAGGCCTATTGTAATTGGAAAACCGTTCGCGAAGCAAAAACTTTCCGCTTGCCAACCGAAGCGGAATACTTACGATTGTGTCAAGTTTGTAAGGTGCCGGATGAATTAGAATGGGAAATTTCTCCCGGAAATATCAACCTGGAACATTTTGCATCGCCTTGCCCGGTTGACAAATTTCAAAACGGTGATTTCTTCGATCTTATAGGCAATGTGTGGCAATGGACAGAAACTCCAATAACCGGTTATGCAGGCTTTAAAGTACATCCTTTGTACGATGATTTTACAACTCCAACCTTTGATGGTCAGCATAATTTGATAAAAGGTGGTTCGTGGATTTCGACCGGAAACGAAGCAACCCGACATGCACGGTATGCTTTTCGTCGGCATTTCTACCAACATGCTGGTTTTCGAATTGTTGAATCGGAAACGCCACTGGTGATACACACCGATGAATATGAAACCGACCGTGAAGTGGCTGTTTCATGCGAAGCAAACTGGGGAGATTCTTTTGATCATAATCCGAATTTCTCATCTCAATTGGCAAAATATATTCTGACAACTGTAAAGGATGAATCTATTCAGAATGTCCTCGACCTGAATGCAGATACAGGCCGGCTGGCATTCGAATTAGCACCATTCTTCAAAAAGATCACAGCGCTGGATTTCTCAACACGTTTTATCCGGCAATCCATACAATTACAAGAAAAAGGATTTATTCGTTATATCGTGAAGGACGAAGGCGAATTGGTTTTTTATAGAGAAATATTATTATCGGACTTCGAACTTGGCACAAACAAAGAGAATATTCTCTTCATGCAGGCAGATGCAAACAATCTAAAACAGCTTTATACAGGCTACGACCTGATTATTCTTCCAAATTTACTCGAAGAATTAATTTGTCCCATTTTATTCCTTCAAAAAATCCACGAGCGTCTAAATGACAATGGATTACTGATTATAACTTCAACTTACGAATGGGAATTGAATGAAGTGAAACCAGAACATTGGCCGGGTGGATTCAAACGAGATGGAGAACCGGTGACATCGCTGGAAGGAATACATAAAATTCTTAGCGAGAAATTTAATTTGGTAAAACAACCTGAAAATCTAACGCTTACTCATCGTAAATCCTCCAGAATTACAGAGCAAAGACTGTCCGAAGTAAGTGTTTGGAGAAAGAAATAATCGTCAAAGACTTTGCTATTTATGCAATGGATTTTTGTTTAAGTATTTGGTGCCACTTTTTTCCGTCTGCTAATACTGTCTTGATATTCAATAAAAAGAAACGCAAATCGGTCTTCCAATTCGCGTTTCTTATCTTAAGTCTCCCCTTCGGGGAGATTTAGAGGGGCTTTTAGTATTCACTCACCATTGCATCCACCTCATCAGTAATCAGTTTTGCAAAGTCAGCCACTTTCATCGTTCCTTTATCGCCTTCACCTTGTCGACGTACGGAAACTTCGCCGTTTTCGGCTTCTTTTTCACCTACAATCAACATATACGGAATGCGTTTCAACTCGTTGTCACGGATTTTACGACCGATCTTTTCATTACGGTCGTCCACCTGAACACGAATGTCCTGAGCGTTCATATCCTTTGCAATCTGGAAAGCATACTCATTGAATTTTTCGCTGATAGGCAGAATAACCACTTGATCGGGCGTTAACCACAACGGGAATTTTCCGGCAGTATGTTCAATCAAAACGGCTACAAATCGTTCCATAGATCCAAACGGAGCACGGTGAATCATTACCGGACGGTGTTTTTGGTTATCATCACCGGTATATTCCAATTCGAAGCGTTCAGGAAGATTGTAATCCACCTGAATAGTTCCCAACTGCCATTTACGACCGATAGCATCACGCACCATAAAGTCCAGTTTTGGTCCGTAGAACGCTGCTTCACCCAGTTCAATCTTGGCTTTCAATCCTTTTTCCTTGCAAACTTCAATAATTGCATTTTCTGCTTTTTCCCAGTTTTCGTCGGTTCCAATGTATTTTTCTTTGTTATTCGGGTCGCGCAATGAAATCTGAGCTTCAAAATTTTCAAATTGAAGTGCTTTAAAAATAATAAAGATAATATCCATTACTTTCAAAAACTCATCTTTTACCTGATCGGGACGACAGAAAATATGTGCATCGTCCTGTGTAAAGCTTCGTACACGGGTCAATCCATGAAGTTCACCACTTTGTTCGTAGCGATAAACTGTACCAAATTCAGCCAGACGAATCGGCAAATCTTTGTAAGAACGTGGTTTAAATTTATATATTTCGCAGTGATGCGGGCAGTTCATTGGTTTCAACAAGTATTCTTCACCTTCCTCGGGCGTATGAATCGGTTGAAACGAGTCCTTTCCATATTTTGCATAATGACCCGAAGTTACATACAATTGCTTGTTACCGATATGCGGTGTCATTACCTGTTGGTAATCAAACCGACGTTGAATCTTCTTCAAAAAATCTTCTAATCGCAGGCGTAAAGCTGTTCCGCGTGGTAACCACATTGGAAGTCCTTTTCCTACCATTTCGGAGAACATAAATAATTCCAGTTCCTTACCAATCTTGCGGTGATCACGTTTTTTGGCTTCTTCCAGCAAAACGAGATAATCATCCAACATTTTCTTTTTT
>JBBRTR010000250.1:0-2746 GCA_038244215.1 Bacteroidales bacterium | reverse complement strand
GGCTCATGCGTACAGTTTGAAAATCCGAACAAAATTCCAGATAAAAAGAAGAAATTAAAGATGGTTGATTTAAATAGTTTTTTCATACCATACTTGGTTACTGATTTTTTTGACAAATATAGTTATTTTTTTGACTTTCAAACAACAAAATTACAAAATCGGTCGTTTTTGTTTTTATTAATTGACATTCTTCTAATTACAATTCATTTTTATATTTTTTGAAACCAATCCCTTACCTGCCGGATATATCCTTTATTTAACCTACAAAAGCTGTTGTCCGTTGTTGAGAGAAAAATCCCACCCACCAGTGCCACTATTTTCATTAAATTACATATCCACAGGGACAGGTTTGAAGTCATTCGTTTGAGTTTAATTCGTAATTTGTACTTCGTCCTCCTTGTTCACTTCTTATCATTATTCCCTTATCAATCAAATCCAGAATGTCTCTTAATGCCGTATCTTGAGAGCATTTTCCAATTTTTGCCCATTTTGTCGAGTTTAGTTTTCCATCAAAATCATCCATCAGCATATCCAGAATTTTTCGTTGTCTGTCGTTAAAAGTTATTTTCGAGTATCTTAACCAAAATGAGTGTTTGTAAATAATCTTTTCCAGTAGTTTGTCTGAACTCTCAATAGCATGTAACAAACAATTTAAAAACCATTCAAGCCAATTTGTTACATCAAAATCACTTTTTTGAGACTTTTCCAATAGGTCATAATATGAATTTCTTTCTTTCCGAATTTGTGTCGACATACTATAGAACCTGTATGATTGTTCATCGGAGCGAGCAAGTAACATATCACACAATGCCCTTGAAATTCTTCCGTTACCATCTTCGAATGGGTGAAGTGTCACAAACCATAAATGTGCAAGTGCTGCTTTGATAACTACATCTGTATTTTGTTCAAGATTAAACCAATCGAAAAAAATACGCATTTCATTTTCAAGTTGAGCTGCTGGTGGTGCTTGATAGTGTACTTTTTCTTTTCCCATTGCACCTGATACAACTTGCATTGGTCCTGTTGAATCGTCACGCCAATTTCCAGTTCTGATTTTGTACATTCCACTTTGTCCAGTTGGAAAAAGTGCAGCGTGCCACGAAAGTAATCGTTCTTTATTTAATTCTTTATCGTAGTTTTTGGTAGCGTCAAGCATTAAATCTACTATTCCGTCAACATTTCGTTCTGAATAAACCAGTCCAGATATGTCAAGTCCTAATCGTCTTGCAATTGAAGATCTTACTTGGTTTCTATCGAGAATTTCACCTTCTATTTCTGTCGACTTGATAATGTCGAGCGTTAAAATCTCAAGATTTGCTTCATTACGAAGCTCAAATCCTAAAGCGCCCATTTTGCCGATTAATCTTCCTTGTCGGTTTCTTACATGTGAAAGCAAGGGTAAAAGCTTTTCACAATTCCATTTGAAGATAGGCCAGTTTTGATTTTCGTATAAATACATAGTATTTCCTCCGCTAAATTTGCGGCTAAAGTACCACTTATTCTCCGCATTACAAAATTATCTCCGTACAAAGTGCGGTTAAAGTGCCATTTATTCTCCGCATCTTAATTTTTTTTACCCTTGCCACTCAACCGAAATATCCGCCACACTGGGCGTATGCTTCCGCATTATCTGTCGTTGTTATTTTTTCAGCTCAAAGATAAATAACTTATTTAATTTAAATCTAATTTATTACTGTAAATGTAAAATATTGCTCTTGCTGTGCATAAGCAAGCTTGCTAGTTCAATATCATTACAGTGTATTTCCACTTACTTTCTGCTTTAAAATTTATAAATAGAGAGTGCACCAACAGGACTGATCAATAATTTGGAAAGAAAATACATTCAAACTGTTGGGGGAGAGCTTCCCCCGGATGGAAAATACGATATTACAGTTGGGGGGAATTGTCCCCGACATGGGGGAAACAATAAAACTGTTGGGGGAAAGCTTCCCCCGGATGGAAAATACGATATTACAGTTGGGGGGAATTGTCCCCGACATGGGGGAGACAATAAAACTGTTGGGGGAGAGCTTCCCCTAGATGGAAAATACAATATTATAGTTGGGGGGAGTTGTCCCCCGACACGGGGAGACATTCATACTTCTGCGTGGGACTTTCCCCCTGATGTATGAATTGAAAAACTAATTGATACCCTAAACGATACTGCCGGCTAACTGGAAGGAACCGGTGTACGTGAGACTTTCCCCATCCAGCCGGATATGTCGTTTCATTTACGTGCAAATGGTATTGTCGGTTGTTGGGATTCCAAAAATCCCACCCACCAATGCCACTATTATTTCATTAAATAGCATTTGCAAAGGGACAGACTTACTGAAGGCGTCTGCTTTGGTTTGTGCCGAATTCAGAAGAAGGCAATAAAAAAACCGCAGATTTCAGTTGATCTACGGTTTTTCTTTAAAAATTTGCGGATTTTTATTCACCGTTATCCATCATATCCGGTGCTGCCGTTGCCTGTTTTTTCATTTCTCCCGGTTTTGGTTTCATGTTGCCAAAGTTATAACTTAGCGTCAGACCAAACATTCGTCCATGGAAATACGATTCCGAAGTCTGTGAAAATCCTGCACCTGAAGTCGTCGAACGATTGCGGTCGGAATTCAACAAATCACGAACCATTAAACTTAAACTGAGTTTCCGATCCATAAATGTTTGTTTGAAACCCATGTCAATCGAATAACTGGCATCGCGTGTTCCTTGAGCAATTAACTGAGGAGATTCATATTCAGCT
>JBBRTR010000249.1:0-2756 GCA_038244215.1 Bacteroidales bacterium | reverse complement strand
TTTGTCCTATATTCCATCTAATAATTACGAATCACTTCCTGTTTATAATTTAATAAAATCATATTCATCACGTCAGGGATTTATGGATAATATTATTACGGATGACCCGAACCGACCTTATGATATGAAGGAAATTCTGAATATTATTGTGGATAAAGATTCATTTTTTGAAGTTCATGAAAAATTTGCACAAAATATATTGGTTGGTTTTGCGCGGTTGAATGGAAAATCCATTGGAATTGTAGCTAATCAGCCGAAAGTAATGGCTGGAACACTCGATATAAATGCCAGTGTAAAAGGTGCACGCTTTGTACGATATTGCGATGCATTTAATATTCCACTGTTAATCATGGAAGATGTTCCGGGATTTTTGCCCGGTATCGAACAGGAACATAACGGAATTATACGCAATGGAGCGAAACTTTTATATGCATTTTGCGAAGCAACCGTTCCTAAAATTACTGTTATTACCCGAAAAGCGTACGGTGGTGCTTATATTGTGATGAGTAGTAAAAACACAGGCGGAGATTTCAATTTTGCGTGGCCAACAGCAGAAATTGCAGTTATGGGACCAGCAGGTGCGATTAAAATTGTAAACAAACATGAATTGTCACTCGCAGAAGATAAAGTCGGATTGGAGAAAATTCTGATTGAAAAATATAAAAATGATGTAGCGAATCCGTATAAAGCAGAAGAATTTGGATTGATTGATGAAGTGATTGTTCCTTCAAAAACACGAGAAATTCTGATTACTTCGTTTGAGATTTTGTCAAATAAACAGTATGTTAAGCCGGCCAGAAAACACGGAAGTATTCCTTTATAAGTATATTAGTTAATTGGTTAAATGATTTTGAAATGTTTTTATATAACTAATTAACTAATGAACCAATTAACCGATGAACTAATTAACTGATGAACCAATCAACTAATTCACTAAAAAGAATGAAGAAACGACTTTTAATTGCCAACCGAAGTGAAATAGCCATACGAATTATTCGTTCGGCGCATAAAATGGGAATGTGGGCGGTTGTATTTCAAAGCGATAAAGAGCCGGATGCACTTTATTTGAAATTTGCGGATGAAATTATTCCTGCCAAGGATGCTTTATCGGAAAAACCGATTTTTCTGGATGCCGATCGGATTGTAAGTTTCGCATTGGAAAATAATATTGATTTGATTCATCCCGGATATGGATTTTTATCCGAAAATCCTGATTTTGCTGCACTTTGCGAAAAAAACAATATAAACTTTATCGGACCTTCACCTCAGTTGATTCGTGATATGGGTTTGAAAACCGTTGCCAAAAGCATGGCTATCAAATGTGGATTACCTTTAGTCCCCGGAAGCGATGGTCCGGTGAAAGATGCAACTGTTGCTAAAGAATTTGCCGATAAAATAGGTTATCCTGTTATTTTGAAAGCTTCTGCAGGCGGTGGTGGACGTGGTATGCGCATAGTTGAAAAACCCGAAACCATTGAACGTAATTTTAAATCAGCTTCCGATGAAGCCTTGGCAGCTTTTGGAAACGGTGATATGTTTATTGAGAGGTACCTGCAAAATCCGAAACATTTGGAATTTCAGATTCTGGGCGACAAGCATGGAAACGTAGTTCATTTGGGTGAACGTGAATGTTCGCTGCAACGCAAGCATCAAAAAATAATGGAGGAAGCACCTTCAGCAAGCGTTACACCAGAAATGCGTAAGGAAATGGGTGAAATGGCCGTCAATTTTGCAAAAGCAATTGGTTACTATTCTGCCGGAACCATTGAGTTTATCATGGACGAAGACGGTTCATATTATTTCATGGAAATGAATACGCGTATTCAGGTGGAACATCCTGTGACTGAAATGGTAACCGGAGTCGATTTGGTCGACTGGCAAATTCGCATAGCATTGGGTGAAAAACTGACTTTGAAACAGGAAGATATAAAAATAAACGGTTGGGCTATTGAATGCCGTGTGAATTGCGAAGATGCTCAAAACAGATTTAGTCCTCAAACCGGATTTATTGATAAGATTCATTTTCCCGTAGACAGTTTTATTCGCATCGAAACCGGAGTTCAGAGTGGTTCGATTGTGACGCCTTATTTCGATTCGATGATTGCTAAAATAATTGTGCATGGAAATGACAGAAAGGATGTTATCGAAAAAACATTGAAAGCTTTATATGAATTCAGAATGATCGGACTTAATACCACCGTTCCGTTTTGCCGTTCCGTTTTGAAACATCCTGAATTTGTGAATGCAACATATACCACACGTTGGGTCGATCAGGTTTATACACCTGAAATGCTCGAAAACGAAGAAGAAGAAATGATTGGAGCATTGGCAGCAACTATCATGTATGCTGCTGAATATCTGCAACTTTCGTCGGATGTGCCGACATACAAAAACGACACATTAAATGTATGGGTGCTGAATAAAAGATTGAATTATTGAAAAACGACGACCCCCAACCCCCTAAAGGGGGCTTTTGTAACAACTATATAGTCAAAAATACTCTTAATATTACATTCTAAAGTCCCCTTTAGGGGATTTAGGGGTTTAAATAAATTAAATAATGGGAACTTCATACGTTTATAAACGCGATGCATCGCGATTGTTTATTGCTTTACGGGAAAACGGAAAGCGCTTTAAAATTTATATTCCAAAGGAATCAAATCCGGTAATCAATGGGGAAGAAAAAGATATTGATTTCGTGGAACAGGAGGATTTGTATTATGCTTTCGACTGGAACGGAAAACGTTTTCATTGCG
>JBBRTR010000248.1:0-2801 GCA_038244215.1 Bacteroidales bacterium | reverse complement strand
CAATGAGGAGTTCGGACACATGGGTTCCAGAACTAACCTGATCGGAACGGGAAACAAATGGGATTTGGTAGAGAAATACTCAAACGAATTGCATGTAACTGCTCAAACACCCCCTACTTTTCTTATACTGGCAGATGATGACAATGATGTTCCGACACGTAATTCCATCGAATTTTACATGGCCCTGAATAAATTTAACATATCGGCAGAAATGCATATCTTCAGCAAGGGTGGACATGGCTTTGGCATGACCAAAATTAACCAGCCGGTTGATCAATGGCCCAATCTGTTTGCACAATGGTTAAAAGCACAGAGAATTACCATTTGAAATGACTGAAATAAAGGGCTGGATGGATGCAGTGTATATGATTTCAAACCACCACCTGGCAATTCATTTTTCAACGGCCTTACAATCACATTCAAATGCATTTTAACATACAGCTTTAAATCGTTCCCATATACTCAAATACACACCCTGTTAATGTCCTGAAGTCTTTCCCTGTAGCTGATCCAATCGTTTTACAGCAACAGGCAGCCGATCCTTCGAATGCTTGGATTGTTTGTTTAATTATTACGTCAATTCCTCGGCAGCAGTGGCCGTCTTGCTTTTTAACGAAAAGGGAGAATTGCTCCTTAGATGGCGTGCCATTGAACCTCATTTTGGCAAACTTGACTTGCCAGGAGGATTTATTGTAATCGTTAAAACCACCTCCTTTGGTGGTGATCATATTTAAGTTGGCTTTGCCTGAAAATTATTAATTTCGTGGCATGAGCCTTTATAAAAAGTTAAGTCATGTCATTATATGCATCAAAGATAAACTCATTTTATATGCATCAAAGATAAACTCATTTTCTGAAATGCAACTAAGAAAGTGAGTTTAGTGCTACAAAAAATGGGAAGTATTATAACTATCTATTTTACCTCTCTTACTAAAAACTTAAAACATGAGAAAAATTTTACTTGGACTAATTTTATTAGGAATTTTTATTTCCTCAACAGTTTTTTCACAGGGTTATCATATCTCGGGTAATCAAATAGTAGATAACACAGGCAACGCATGTGTTTTTAAAGGCACTAATGTAAATGGTTCGAATTGGGTTTGGGACGGTTCAACAAAGAATGATAGTGATTTAATTTCAAATGTATGGAATTTTAATCTTATTCGTGTTAATTGCCTGTTGTACGGAAATCATTACTCAGACAATAATGATCTAGATAAAATTGTAAGAGTTTTTACAAGGAGAAATGTTGCTGTAATGCTCGAAGTACATGATTTTACTGGTGCTGAGCCAACAGAATCTCAGCTTGTTGATTTAAAACAATGGTGGGTTGAAAAGGCTAAAAAATATAAAGATAATTCTTGGGTATGGTTCAATATCGAAAATGAACCAGTTGATTCGTGGATTAATGGTGGAGTTGGCCTAACCACTCGCTGGCGTGACGTACATGAACAATGTATAGGTGCAATACGTGAAACAGGAGCCGAAAACATTTGTATTTGCGATGATAATGGCTGGGGTGCTGGCGGTTGGAAATCCTCTACCAGTGGTACTCTGACATACGGTAAGTATCTTGCTTCAAAATATTCCAACGTAGCATTTGGTGTGCATGTGTACGATGACAACCAAACGTCAACTAAACTCATTGACTGGTTCAACAAAATTTTAGATGCCGGACTTTGTCCTATAGTTGGTGAATTTGGTATTCAAGGTGGGAGTGATGTAAAACTCCCTAATACACCAACCAATGTATTTAAGGCATTATATAGTAGCGATAGACTTAAAAATATTGCCCGTATTGGTTGGCACTGGCGAAGCGGCGATGCCAATGATTATACAACTACCGGTAATGGTGCTGGGAATACAATTAATAAAATAGACGGGACTAAACCAACTAATCTGACATCAACATACGGAAGTTTAGTTTGGGATGATAATCATGGAACATTAGATTTCACAAATACTTCTATAGGATTGAACTATAAATATGAACAGGAACCATCAGTCTACCCAAACCCAATTAATAACGGATCTTTCAAATTAAATTTAGGAGATTTTGATAAATCTGAAACTGTGCAAATCCAGATCTTAAATTTAAATGGGAAGATTGTTTATACAAGTTGCATAAATACTGATAATATATCTAAAATAGTTGTTGTTAATGCAAATATTATCAAAGGTCTTTACTTGGTAAATATAATAACCGAAAAAAAGGTTCACTCGCTTAAGCTTTTATACAATTAAGGGGCTTATAGGTCAAAAAGTAGGCTGAAATCTGCTGAATATTCTATTCTGATTATCTTTGCTACAAATCAAAGGTTATGAATAAAAAAAAGTGTTTTTATTGCGGCTCTCCAATATTAAAGAAAAATGGGGTACGAGAAGTTGTCCAACAATACAAATGTCATGTATGTAAAAGCATTTTAAACGTGGTGAACGAACAATATATGATGGGTTATATGAATTATATGTAAGAGGCAAACAAACCTATGCAGATTTGGCAAAGAGGTTTGGAGTGAGCGAAAGTACCATAAAACGAAAGATTTATTATAAGTATACTATTGTTGTAAAAACTCATAAACCTTGTAAAGTTGTATTATTAATGGATACTATTCCGCTGGTACAGATTTGCAATCTGTACCTCTTAACTGAGGATCTGTGATCAGGGGTGGTCGAAAGATCATTTTTTACTCGGGTTTGCTATCTTATTTGGGAATAAGTTTTTAACCTGCTTCAATTGCAGCGTTTCTCTCAGGGAACCGCAAATTTCCTGAAGTATGTTTTATTCATCAATGCCGGAT
>JBBRTR010000247.1:0-2822 GCA_038244215.1 Bacteroidales bacterium | reverse complement strand
GTTGATACTTGGTATGTCTACCATGTGGATGGGCAGCTTTTATTTCTATGGCTTTGGGTCTTCAATGCTTGGAAATTTAGGACTGATTATCGGCTGGCCATTGCTTGTGAGTCTGTCCATTATAATAGGGAATTTATGGGGAATCTATAGAGGTGAATGGAAAGGAGCTACTCCTAGGGCGAGGAGATTACTAAACGTAGGATTAACTGTATTAGTGGCTTCAACTATTATTATCGCCATGAGTAATATTTTTTAAATAGGAAACAAACATAAAGGTAAAGTAACAGATTCTGAAATAAACTAAATACAAGGTTTTTAATTGTTTAATTGGTTGTTATTGCACAAAGCAGAATAAACATCTGCCAGATATTATTGCAAAATTAATTTTCAAAAAAAAAATCGTATTATGGAGATAACATTTTTTAAAATAAATTTCAAACAAATGAAATCAATTACTTGCATATTATTAGTCCTCCTCAGTACGTATAGTGTAAAATCACAGGAGTTTTTCCCAAAAGAAAAACTAATGGAAACAGGTGTGTACTATTATCCTGAAAATTGGTCATCAACACAATGGGATAGAGATTTGGCGAATATTGCTGCACGTGGCTACGAGTTTACACATTTTGCAGAATTTAGTTGGGCAATGCTCGAGCCTACTGAAGGAAAGTACGACTTCAAATGGCTTGATGCAGCTCTGGAGTTAGCTCACAAACATGGTTTAAAGGTTATTATGTGCACACCATCACCTACGCCACCGGCTTGGTTAACACAAAAATATCCCGAAGTGCTTTTAGTCAAAGATAATGGCGTAAAAGCATCGCATGGAACAAGACAGCAATGCTCTTGGTCAAGTCCAAAATACCGACAATTAGTATCTAAAATTGTACTTGAAATGGCAAAACATTATGGAAACGATAGGCGTATTTGGGGTTGGCAAATTGATAATGAACCATCGCACTATGGAGTGATTGATTACGGTCCTTCGGTAGAAAAGAATTTTCGAGTTTGGCTTAAAAACAAATACGGCTCAATCGATAAATTAAATAAAACATGGGGTGGTACATTTTGGAGTGGAATGTACAATAATTTCAATCAAATAGAATTACCTAATCCTTTGCGTCTAATTAGCAGCCCGGCAAGCCCACATTCTATACTCGATTTTAAAAGATTCTCGGCCGATGAATGTGCCAGTTTTGTTTCAATGCAAAATGTAATTCTTAAGAAATTCACTAATAAAGACCAGTTTGTTACAACTAACTTTATGTACGAGCACGATCCGGTTGATCCATGGCGTAATAAAGATTTAGATTTCATTTCGTATACTGCTTATCCGGTTTCAGGGTTTAGTACTGGTTCTGGAACCGATGGTTTTCGTATGGGCGATTGGTGGAAAATATCATGGGCAAATGATTATTTTAGATCGTGTAACGGCATTACAGGTGTTATGGAATTGCAGCCTGGTCAAGTAAATTGGGGAAATTCTACTTCATTGCTACTTCCTGGTGCGCCTACGGCTTATTTATGGAATGCATTTGTAGGTAATCTGAAATTTGCATGTGCATATCGTTTTCGACAACCTCTAAATGGAGCAGAACAATACTATACTGGTATGGTAGGCCCAGATGGAGTGACTGATACTCCTGGTGGACTGGAATGGATGCAGTTTATTAAGGATATGAAAAAAGTACGTGAACTATATGAACCTGATGCAAA
The DNA here is from genome assembly GCA_038244215.1 of Bacteroidales bacterium. Lineage (GTDB taxonomy): Bacteria > Bacteroidota > Bacteroidia > Bacteroidales > Paludibacteraceae > Paludibacter. The sequence goes on along the minus strand of JBBRTR010000247.1, from coordinate 1,106 downwards.
AAATCCATCAGATTACGAATCACGTAGAGTAGGATTTATGTTTAGTCTTGATAATCTATGGGATCAACAAATTCAAGCTCAAAATATAAAATGGAGTTATTTGCAACATCAGTATAAATTATATGCCAATTTAAAATCATTGAATTGCCCTGTTGATTTTTTAGATTCTGTTAGTGATTTTTCCAAATACAAAGTTATTGTGGCGCCAAGTTATCAGCTCGTTTCTGATAAATTATGCCAGGAATGGGAAAAATATGTACTAGATGGAGGTCATCTAGTACTTACTGTTCGTAGTGGACAAAAGGATGTCAATGGTAATTTTTATGAAGCTAAATGGGCGGGTAAAATTAGTAAATTGATAGGAGGGTCTATAGATAAGTATGATAACTTACCTGAAAATATTTTTGGGAGTGTTGAGCTGCAAAATGAGAAATTTAAGTGGAACAATTGGGCAGATATAATTTCGCCATTGCCTGAAACGGAAATTTGGGCTAAGTATTCCGATCAGTTTTATAAAGGTAAAGCTGCTGTAACAAATCATAAATTAGGAAAAGGAACAGTCACGTTTATAGGTGTAAGCACAGAAAATGGCAATATGGAACGAAATGTTATGAAGTTATTGTTCAAAAACAATAATATCCCATTTGTTGAATTACCACAAGGCGTGGTTATGGATTACCGCGATGGTTTTGGCGTGGCGATTAATTATAGTAGTGAATCAGCTAAAATACCGACAACAACTATCAAAAAACTTATTATTGGTTCTGAAAATCTTGAGCCTGCCGGCGTTGCAGTTTGGAAGTATTAAGTGCAAATATCTCAGATAACAAATTTAAATTATAAAATCTCAATACTCGAATAAATAGATCATGAAAAGTAAATTCAAATTGTTAACAGCTCTGCTCTTTCTACTTATATTTCATTGGCAAAGTGTTTATTCCCAAATAACTATCAATGTCGGATCAAAACCGGCTCAAACTTTTCAAGGGACGGGTTTTAATACGCTTAATTATGGTGATTGGGATTCTTGGTATAATGCAAGCGAATCAGACAAACGTTATTTTATGTTGAAGTTTGTAACCGAAGGAAAATTTACGATTGTACGT
>JBBRTR010000246.1:0-2863 GCA_038244215.1 Bacteroidales bacterium | reverse complement strand
TCGATACAATATACTGTTCGCAGGTAATTCTTCATTTGAAAAAGCTGCATCGAATCAGTTGTGACCAACAAATCGGTGTGTGTATCTTTCAACCTTTTATAGTCATTTACCATGGGAAGAAAATCCTTCGTTCCTGCCTGAAAATGCATGTGATCGGGAGCAGAAGCACCACAGCGAGGACCATTATAGAACAACAAATAGTCATCCATGGCACGTGTCAGTTCGAGCATGTCGGTAAAATAAGGAAGAATTTGCTGAACCACGTGTTCCTTGCGGGGAATGGTGAAATGTTCGGAAAAAATAGGAAACGGATTAACCAAAACTGTATAATCATCGGCATCAATGCCTTTTTGTTCGACCGGTAAATTTTCGAGACATAAAAAGCATTTCCGTTCCGAAATAGTTTTTGCATCCACTTTGGCTCCTGAAGAAACAATACGAGCCGGATTAAACTGAACTTTTACACTAAAATCGCCAAAAGAAAATGATTTAGTTTTAACGGTTTTGAGTCCGGCATAATTAATACGGGCAAGTTCCCAGTTGGAAATTTGCTCGATAAAGAGACCCCTAACCCCTAAAGGGGAAGTTACCCCTAACCCCTGAAGGGGAACTGAGTTACTTTCGTCTCGTGTATTTATTATATCGCTCATTCAAATTAAATTTATGTAGTAAGTACTAATTCAGTTCCCCTTCAGGGGTTAGGGGTTCTTTCTCTTCCAGTTCCCTTCAGGGGTTAGGGGTTCTCATTCTTGCTTTCAGTTCGATTGTGCGGATTTTATCTTTATAGAAGTTATAACCATTCATTTTCACCACATCAAGCTCTGCGTCAGAGTTGTCATCCCAACGGCGGCAAATATAAAGCGATTCATAAATCCGTCCGATCTGGTACTCGCGACTAATGCGTAAACCCAGTGCATAATCTTCACCATAGCTTGTATTTGGAACCTTTATTTCGCGAAGAACCGGCGTGTAGAAAGCGCGTGGCGCGCCTAATCCATTAATGCGTAACGCATTATTCCGACCATTTTCGGGTGTCCATTCCTTGTGGTCGATTAATCCCGGAGCAATGGTTTCCATATTGAAATTAGCCATTGTGTACGACCCAATCACCATAGCGCAGTTTTGTTTGTAAAATGCATCAACTATTGTTTGCAAGGTATTTTCGTCACCATATACATCGTCACTATCCAACTGCACTGCAAATTTACCGCACTTCGGACTATCTACACCTGCATTCCAACAACCACCGATTCCCAAATCGCTACGATCAGGAACAATATGAATCACCCGATTATCCAGTTTGGAGTATTTTTCTATTATTTCAGAAGTACCATCAGTCGAAAAATTGTCAATAATAATCAGATTAAAATCGAATGAAGTTTTTTGTATCAAAACCGATTTAATGGCATCTTCCACCGTGCGGACACGATTTCGGATTGGAATAATAACAGAAGCTTCAACTGGAAACTCGGTTTTATTAAATTCTATTAATTTAAATTTCGGAGGAAGATAGCCTCCGATTGTTTTCAAATGCTTGGTACAGGCGGTTTCCATTTCAATCTGGATTGCTCTGTTTTTAGGATCCACATAATCGAAAAGCTTTTCTCCACTTTTTCGGGTATCCAACTCCATTTCAGAATATAAATATTCATTGATATGAATGAGCTCGCCTTGCAGCGATACTTTTAAACGCAAATCATAGAATCCGGCATGTTCGTAGTTTTCGTTTGTTTGCTGAATTGCTTTTTTCAAATTTGCAGCATTATAAAACAGAACCGAGCCAAAATTAAAATCGTCACGCAAACTTCCTTCCTGATAATCAATCAACGGCAAATTAGTCCTGACACCATTCTTAATCTCATAATAATCTGAATAAACCAAACCTGCCTGTGTTCCCTGAGCAATGTGATAAAAGCGTTCTAATGCATATTGTCCGAGTTCAAGTGTAGTGTCTTTGGTGTAAATCAACGAATACAGTTCATCCGATTTTTCTGCAATTTTGCGTACAGTATCTGAACTATTCAATGCATCAATCTCAATTCGCTCGCAGCCTGCTAACGTCGATTTATTGTCTGGTTTTGTGAGTAAGTAAACTGTTTTCACCAAATCGGATTGTAATAAATTCTGAGCAGTTTTAGTTGCCTGAGCCACATCGTTGAACGCAATAAAGCAATTAATTTGTTTCATGTCTGAGTTATATTTTTTTTATTTTATTTCATTGAAATTTATACCGGAAAATACTGAACGAATGCTTCAATTGCTTCGTACGATGCTAGTCCCAATTGCGAATAAAGTTCGGCTGTCGCGTGATTCCTGTCCTCGGAACGTTGCCAGAAAAGCCGTTCGTCATTTCCGAGAAAAGGTGCGCTTTCCATTTGCGACTGATGACGAAGAATTGCATTTCGCTTATTTCGCAACTCTTCAGGACTTATCGGAACGGCCATTTCAATATGGTCGATTTCCCATTCCTTCCAGGCACCACGGTACATCCAAATCCGACAATCTTTCATCCACGCTTCATTTTTCAGTTCATCAATGGCAGCTAAAGCGGCATCCAGACAAACTTTGTGCGTTCCGTGTGGATCGGCCAAATCACCCGCCACATAGATTTGTTGCGGCTTTAACTCTTCAAGCAAGTTTTGAATAATTGAAATATCTTCAGTACTTAAACGTCCCTTTTTGATTGTTCCGGTTTCGTAAAAAGGCATATTCAAAAAATGTATATTCTTTAATGGAAGTCCCAGATACCTGCAGGCTGCTTTCGCCTCACCTCTTCGGATTAAAGCTTTCAGTTCCAGTATTTCGTGAAGATCCAAATCTCCTTCTTTTTTGTCATGCAAAATAAATTTACTGAATTCCTGAT
>JBBRTR010000245.1:0-2881 GCA_038244215.1 Bacteroidales bacterium | reverse complement strand
GAATAAACAAACTTTTTATCGGGTGATATTGCCAGATAACTTGGATTCGAAATACCTGTTGCAACCGATTTCTGAGTAAAAACTCCGGTTTTCATATTGACAGTATATGAATAGATTCCTTTACTTTTGCCGGTGTTGGTATACGTTCCGATCAAAAGATTATACTGAAGATTTTGAGCTGACAAATTGAATATCATACTTGTAATCATAAATAAGAAAAGTTGCTTTTTCATTAATAATTTGCTTTTTATTTTGATTTCAAAAGTACAATTTTTTGCTGAATAATCTTCCAATTAAACAAAATCTTATCTTTTTACGTTATTTTCTTAAACAAGTAATTAAATTTTTAAAAATAAAATATTAATAAAATGTCAGTAAAACACTCTATCAGAACAGAATGGAAAGGCGATATGGCTTTCGAATCCGATATAAACGGTCATAAAATAATAATGGATGCTCCTGTTGAAGGTGGTGGGCATGATTTAGGTCCGGGTCCAAAAAAACTTCAATTGGTTGCACTGAGCGGTTGTACAGGAATGGATGTAGTTTCCATTCTGAAAAAAATGCGGGTTGATCTTGAAAAATGTAGCATCGAAGTTCAGGGTGATATGGCCGATGAACATCCGAAGTATTATACCAAAATGCATGTAATTTATGAATTTACAGGCAAAGATTTACCAATGGATAAACTGGAAAAAGCTGTAAAAATGTCAGAAGAAACCTATTGTGGTGTTGAAGCTTTATACAGAAAAGCAATTGAAGTTACTTCTGAAATTAAGCTAATCAATTCGAAATAAAAAGTATGGAAATCAAATACATTTTTCAAAATAATCAAAAGTGGATTTCCGAAAAGCTCAAGTCGGATAAAGATTATTTCAAAAAACTTTCATTAAGTCATAATACTGAGATCCTGTATATTGGCTGTTCTGATAGTCGTGTAACAGCAGAAGAATTGATGGGCGTTCAGCCCGGCGAGGTTTTCGTACATCGTAATATTGCCAATATGGTTCCGAACACGGATTTAAGTGCCATGTCGGTAATCAATTTTGCGGTTAGTCATCTGAAAGTGAAGCACATTGTGGTTTGCGGACATTATTATTGCATTGGTGTAAAATCAGCAATGGAATCTTCTGATTTAGGCATTCTGAATCCATGGTTACGAAACATCCGGGATGTATATCGTCTTCATAAAACCGAACTGAATAAAATTACCGATGAAGAAGCAAAATATAAAAGGTTGGTGGAATTAAATGTTCAGGAACAATGCATAAATGTGCTTAAAACGGCTGATGTACAGAAAGCGTATATAAACAACTCCATCACGGTTCATGGTTGGGTTTTTGATATCCGAAGTGGTGAATTGATTGATTTAAAGATTGATTTTGATAAGATTATGGAAAATATTATGGAGATTTACCGGATAATTTAGTAATACTCCAAATCATAGAAAAAAAAGGATTCGACTATCACAAATCGAATCCTTTTTCATTTTTATAAAAGATAGTATTAACTATCAGCCAGATTAATAGCATAATACGTTACTTTTCCATTTGGATAAAGTCCGGCAATATAGAATACCTTTTCTGAATCACCATTATTAATAGCAGCATCATAAACTGCTTTTACATCATCTTCAGAACGGATAGCCTGATTATTAATTTTCAGAATAATAAATCCGGGTTTAATACCTGCATCGGCAAATTTTCCCTTTGAAACGGATTTAATTTCCAAACCATAATCTAATCCAAGTTGTTGCAATGTTTTTGCATTAACTGGTTTATAAGTTGCACCAAGAACATCGCTGTTATTATCCGATTTCACCAAACCGTAACTTCCTTCGCGGTTTTGCAATTCCACTTTCAGTTTTTCTTCCTTATTATTTCTTATTACGGTTAACGTAATTTTATCTCCGGGTTGATATCGTCCGATTTGTTCCTGAAGTTCAGTTGCAGATTTTATATCCACTCCGTTCACGTTATTTATCACATCACCTTCCTTCATTCCTGCTGATTTGGCAGCACTTTGATCATTTACTTTTCCAACGTAAGCTCCCTGCATTGTATTCAGATTCTTTTCTTTGTACAACTTACTGTCGATATCTCTGATTTGAACACCTAAAATTGCACGTTGAACAACACCATATTTACGAATATCGGAAACAACTTTCTTAACAATACTGACAGGAATTGCAAACGAATAACCTGCATACGATCCGGTTTGTGAGGCAATAGCTGTATTTATACCTACCAGTTCACCTTTTGTGTTCACCAAAGCACCACCACTGTTTCCTGGATTTACAGCTGCATCGGTCTGAATAAACGATTCGATTTTCATCTGCGAATTAATAATATTGATATTACGTGCTTTGGCACTCACTATTCCTGCAGTCACCGTCGAAGTAAGGTTGAAAGGATTTCCTACTGCCAAAACCCATTGTCCTACTTTCAATGAATCTGAATTTCCAAAAGCGATGACCGGAAGTTTTTCTGCCTCAATTTTGATCAATGCCAAATCTGTATTCGGGTCATGTCCGACTAATTTTGCTTTGAAAGTCCGGTTGTCATTCAATGTAACTTCAATATCGGATGCACCATCAATAACATGGTTGTTTGTAACAATATATCCATCACTCGAAATAATTACACCTGAACCGACTCCTTCTTGCATGGGTGCTTCCTGCTGACGTTGTTGCTGTGGCTGTTGAGGCTGTCCGAAGAAATACTGAAAAAACGGATCGTTTGGAAAACCACCACCGCCAAATTGTTGCATTTTCATTGGAGTTTTTGTTTTAACATGCACAACAGCATGAACAGAAAGTTCTGCCGCCACGGTAAAATCGGTTTCCATGGCGCTGCCTACGTTTGCAAATTTGGCATAAGAT
>JBBRTR010000244.1:0-2883 GCA_038244215.1 Bacteroidales bacterium | reverse complement strand
TATTTTTCAGCAACTTTTTCAGCTGCGGTTGTTTTCTCCGATGAATTGTTTTTCTTCAAATATGCAGCAAAGTCAGCTTGCGTATAATTCTTGTCAGCAATACTCAACAAAGGTTTCTTCAGTTTGGCAACATCCACCATGAAAGCAGAATCGTTCAGATTGCGTTTTCCAAGTAAATCGGTAATTTCCTGAAGATTTTTAGTATCGGTAACCGGTTTGTATTCAATATGTAATTTGGCAATAAATGCTTCCTGACCAAGGTTTGCGCGTTCGTCGCGTTTTACTTTGCTTTCCAGGTCGGCTATTGAATTTTCATAGGTATCAATTCCTTTTCTGTCGAGAAGTTTGATCATATGCCAGCCATAAGGTGAAAGAATCGGTGCTGAAATATCACCCTTATCTTTCAGAGCAAAAGCGGCACTTTCAAATTCAGGCACCATGCGGCCTGTTCCAAACCAGGGAAGTTCACCGTCTTTAGCTGCCGAACCTTTGTCCATTGAATACGTTTTTGCCAGTGTAGCAAAATCATCACCGGCTTTAATGCGGTTGTAAATAGAATCGATGGTAACTTTAGCTGCTTTATTTTTCGCTGAATCACCCTGTGCTGTGAAAATCATAATATGCGATACCAGAATTTCACCTAACGAATTACGGCGCCCATTAACTTTAATCAAATGATAACCGAATGCGGTACGAACCGGTTGTGAGATAGTGCCTACTGGGGTTTTATAAGCCACTGTTTCGAATGGATAAACCGTACGGAAAGCAGAAATCCAACCAATATGTCCTCCGTTTTGCTCGGCAGACTGATCCTGCGAAACTTCTTTGGCTACTTTGGCGAAATCTTCTTTTTTAAGCCGTTTTGCAATTTGATTAATTTCGTTCCAGGCTTTCAATGTATCTGCCGGACTTGCATTTGGTGCAATACGAATCAAAATGTGGCTAACATCCACATCTTCTTTCATTCGGTTATAAGCTTCCTGCAAAACCTGATCATCCACTTTCTGGTCGGTCAGATATGGTTTCGTCAATTGTGTGCGATAACCGGCAAGTTCGTTGATAAACGACGCAGTTGTGTCAATTCCTTGTGCTTTGGCTTCTTCAACCTTTAATTTGAAATTGATAAACAAATCCACATATTCGTCCAAGGTTTTCTTGTCGAGCGAATTATTTGAATTGTTTTTGTTGTAAATGTACTCAAATTCAGACTTCAATACGGGTTTTCCGTTAATAGTCATAAGAATCGGATCATTGGTCTGAGCAAACAAACCAGTTGACAAAGCAATGAAAGCTAAAAATGCAAATACTGATGATTTCATACCTGAATAATTATTTTTTTTAAAAGTCGCATAAAACTCGTCCAATAGTATTAGGACTCGTTGCATAAATATTTTAATGATTAATTCTCTGAATAAATTTTTTGTTTAATTTCTATCAGAACAAGAGGTTTAAACGAATAAAATTAATATTTATTGTTTAAAACTCAAACCGGATCGCAAAGTTATCAGTTTCGGTCAAATAATTCTCTTTCCGCAACTGATTTTAAATTAATTAATTATTCATTTTCAATAATTAATTATCTTTATTCGCCACGACTGTAATTCGGTGCTTCACTGGTTATAGATACATCATGCGGATGACTTTCGGCAACACCGGCGTTCGTAATCCGAGTGAATTTAGCTTTATGTAATTCGTTAATGGTGTGTGATCCGCAATATCCCATTCCGGCACGCAAACCACCAACCATTTGATATACAACTTCATATAAAGATCCTTTGAAAGGAACGCGTGCTGCAATTCCTTCGGGAACGAGTTTTTTCAAATCTTCTTCTCCATCCTGAAAATAGCGATCTTTCGAACCTTTTTCCATGGCTTCGAGCGAACCCATTCCACGATAGGATTTGAATTTTCGGCCGTTGAAAATAATAGTTTCGCCCGGCGATTCTTCTACACCGGCAAAAAGTGAACCGGCCATAATAGTATAAGCTCCGGCAGCAAGTGCTTTCACAATATCACCTGAATAACGTATTCCACCATCGGCAATGAGCGGTACTCCGGTTCCTTCCAATGCTTTTGCCACTTCATAAATGGCAGAAAGTTGTGGCATTCCTACTCCAGCAATTACACGTGTTGTACAAATTGAGCCCGGACCAATTCCAACTTTAACAGCATCTGCACCTGCATTTGCTAAATCGAGAGCAGCTTCACCGGTTGCAATATTTCCAACTACAATGTCAATTTCAGGATACCGCTTTTTTGCAGCTTTCAACGTTTCAATAACTCCCTGAGAATGTCCGTGAGCCGTGTCAATCACAATGGCGTCAACTCCAACGGCAACCAAAGCATCTATTCGTTCGAAAACATCGGTTGTAACACCAACTCCGGCTGCAACTCGCAAACGTCCTTGAGCATCTTTCGAAGCCATGGGTTTGTCTTTTGCTTTCGTAATATCTTTGTAGGTAAGCAAACCAACCAGTTTGTTGTTTTCGTCAACCACCGGAAGTTTTTCAATTTTATATTGTTGTAAAATATCAGCAGCTGCTTCCAAATCGGTTGTGCGGGAAGTTGTAATGAGATTTTCCTTGGTCATAACCTCATCAATTTCTTTAGTCATGTCGCGTTGGAAACGTAAATCACGGTTAGTTACAATTCCAACCAGATAACCGTTTTCATCAACAACAGGAATTCCCCCGATTTTATATTCAGCCATCAGGGCAAGTGCATTTCCAACGGTTGCTCCTTTGCGGATAGTTACCGGATTGGAAATCATTCCGTTTTCGGCACGTTTTACAATTTCAACCTGACGTGCCTGATCGGCAATGGGCATATTTTTATGAATTACTCCAATTCCACCTTCACGTGCAATCGCAATCGCCATTTTGG
>JBBRTR010000243.1:0-2898 GCA_038244215.1 Bacteroidales bacterium | reverse complement strand
CGTCCGGCAATGCTGGAACTCGGTAAAGCTGTACGTGCGTTGATGTTAAAACACTATCCGATTATTGCTTCTGAACACCGACCTGAAGTGCTTAAAGAGATTGATTATTATGTAAACAACACCGGACAGGAGTTCTTTTTATCTTTCCTCTATAAATCCATCACTACCGGTCAATTTTAGGTTGTATTAATAACCAAATCTCAATTATTCATTGAAAAGCCAGAGTTTCAGACACACTTGTTCAGGCAAAACAGTTGTTAACATGAAAATATCTACCTGCTTAATGGTTCCTGATAACGAATCGGTAATGGTTTGTTTTCCGTGCTTGTTGGTAATGCGTGCATGAATCAATTTACACAAAATCTCGGGGCGTGTTTCTCCCTGTGTTATGGCTTTTACCACCTTACGCATCGAGACTCCAACAGTATCCGAAATGTAGTTGCTTAAACGGATATTGCAGCGTTGAAGCTGCATGTCAATTCCTTGTTCCAAATGCATGATACGTTTACTCAGATTGACATACCCACGTTCGTACTGACGCATTTCCTGTATGTGCAGTGCCGGTACATAACTGCCTCGGATTATCTCCTTTTGTAAGGCAGTGGCTATCCATTCGGCATCTTTTACATCCGATTTCCGACCGGGCAACTGACGGATAAAATAAGGGTTGATTAACTTTAATTCAAAACCTGCTTCTTCCAATAGGTTCCAAATAGGCATCCAATAGATACTCGTACTTTCCATACCGTCCACTTCTACAACATGTGAACATATCATTTCACGCATTTGATACAAATCGGGGGTAAGTGTTCCGAACTTCTCCTCGATTTTTTCTCCATTTTCTTGTAAAATACAGACATACACACTATCTTTGTGTATGTCAAGATCACATACTCGTTTCATAATGTTACTGCTTTAAATTATACACTTGTAGCATAGACTACGTTAATTGATTGTTTATAAAACAATTGTGCAGAACTTTTAGAGGAGGTGGTCTTGATTTTTATTTGACCTGCTTATAATTCGTAGGTTTTTATATAAGTTTGTGTATAATAAATAGATTCAATTCCATGCTTTCCATCTCCGACGAATATCATTTGTATCTGAAACTTGAAAAAAGCTTGTCGTCAAATACGATAGAAGCTTATGAAAGTGATTTGCAAAAACTTTCAGTCTATTTGGCGGATGCACATGTTGAATTAAAAGATGCTACGTTCGAAATACTGCGTGATTTTATAATCGAAATCAGCGAGTTGGGAATTCATCCGCGGTCACAGGCACGAATTTTGTCTAGTATAAAGTCCTTTTATCATTTCCTCATTTATCGGAATATACTCGAAAATGATCCTACAGAATTGCTCGAAAGTCCGAAAATTGGATTGCGATTACCGGAAGTTTTATCGTTGAAGGAGATTGATAATATTGTAGACGCAATCGATCTTTCAAAGCCGGAAGGACAACGAAATAAAACGATTATAGAAGTGCTTTATGGCTCAGGGTTGCGGGTTTCGGAACTGATTAATTTACAGCTTTCGAAATTATATCTTGATGAAGGCTATATGTTGGTGGAAGGGAAAGGAAGCAAGCAGCGATTGGTTCCATTGTCGCCAAAATCATTGAATCAACTGGATTTATGGAAAATAGACCGGAATTTGTTGGATATCAAAAAAGGTCAAAGCGATTATGTTTTTCTGAACCGACGTGGTTCAAAACTTACACGTGATATGATTTTCAAAATAGTAAAAGAGCTGGCTATTCTGGCCGGAATTCGCAAAAATATAAGTCCGCATACGTTCCGCCATTCGTTTGCAACGCACTTGCTTGAAAATGGAGCGAATCTGCGGGCCATTCAGCAATTACTGGGACACGAATCAATAACAACAACTGAACTTTACACACACATGGATGTCCATTTTCTGCGACAAACCGTATTGGATTGCCATCCGTTTTATAAAAAAATCCGAAAACCAACGAAGATATTTAAATTATTCTTATGACTAAAAGTAGATTTCCCGGAATATATATCTTCATTTTTTGCATGATCATTTTTTGTTTTAATACCAACAAATTATCAGCACAGGAAACCACTGTTGCCGGTCAGGTTTTAAATAAAACTGATCAAAGTCCAATTCCAAATGTCAACATTTATTTCAAAAGTACAGATAAAGGTATTCAAAGCAATGAAGATGGTTATTTTCTGATTCGAAATAATGGAAAAGAAAACACACTGATTTTTTCTGCAGTTGGTTTTAAAAAGAAGGAAATACACGTTAAGCCGGGACAAAGTGTCGGTACTCAGATTGAAATGGAAGAAGAAAACACTTTGCTGCAGGAAGTTTTTGTCATTCCCGGAGCAAATCCTGCTCTTGAATTAATAAAAAAGGTTAGGTTCATGCGGAAAGTAAACGATGTGACTCAACAATCGGATTTCAAATCGCAAAGCACCGAACAAAATCTGGTTTTACTTGGCAAAATCAATCAACGATCTACAAACAAACAAATCTTCAACCAACTAAAAACCGGTAGCCTTTCCAAAACAGATTCCTCACTGGTTATTCCATTGTATATGGCTGAAAGTAAATTTATTTTAAATTCAAATCAGAAAAAAGAAGTTTCAAAGAATGTTTTTTCATCACCCGAGACAGGCGCAAGAATCCTCGAAAAATTAGTAGGTGAATTGGAAACCAACCTGAATTTCTATGATAATTCGGTTTCTGTTTTCGGGAAGAGTCTGGTCAGCCCTTTATCGAATGTCGGTTATGCATATTACAATTATTATTTAGCCGACAGTATCAAAACAACTACCGGAAAACAATATGAAATTCATTTTAGAACAAAGAACACTAAGAATCTGGCTTTTGTAGGCAAATTATGGATCGATTCCGCTTCATATTCATT
>JBBRTR010000242.1:0-2915 GCA_038244215.1 Bacteroidales bacterium | reverse complement strand
GTTGGTTACTTTTAATTCGGAATAGTAATTTTTATTTGTAACCCAGTCTGCACCTGAAGCGCTGTAGAGGAATAAATTGGCAGCTGCCGTAAAATTATGAATATTACAATTATTTATCGTTATACTAAAGTCACCACCTGTGGCACATTTGGCCGAAGTAAGACCTGTTGCGACACCACCACCGTTAAAGTCAAGACCATCAAAAGCAACCGAAACATTGTTCGTGCTACCTGTTGAGGTGTTGTTTATAAGCGTGCCCGAAGGTAATGTTATCACAGGCCGGCTTGCGAGCCCTGAAGCTGCCTTTACAGTAAAGGATTTCACAAGTGGATTTTGTTTAACCGACCAGGTAAATGAAGTCCCATTTAGTTCGAGGATATCACCCGAAGCGAAAGAGGGATTATTTATAGAAGTCCCAACATCACCAGATGTAATGGTAATTACATTGCTTGCATTAGCAAAATTTAAAAGAATATTTATCACAAAGCATACGATCAGAAAAGTGATTTTTTTCATAAACGAAATATTAAATTAGAATTTATTGTATTGATTATTTAAGTTTTTTTTCCTGTAACAAATTCAACATACCTAAAACAAATGTATGATAATTTGTTGAATTAAAAACAAAATAAGCATTTCTGCCAAAGATAGTTGGTTTGGCAGACTTAAGAAATACACTAAATGGGCATTTTAATGCACAAAATGATACAGAGGTTTTAACCTGATTTTAATAAAAGGTTAGACCAAAAGCGGAGCATTATTATTATATAGTGTCTGAACGAGAACCGTATAACCAATAGATATACAGCTGAATAGACAAATAAATTGCATTTGAATAATTTCGAATAATTTTACAAATAGTTTATCAAACCCTTGTATATTAGGCAAATATTGATTATCTTTGATGGCAAATAGATAAACTCCTTCAAAGATTCAAAAAATGAGAGAAAGATTCGATGCCCAATTACGTATTGGCAGTGTACCGATTTCAGAAATAAAAATACCTACAAAAAGTCGTGATGAGTTTCCACCGTTTTTACGTGCTGTTCAAGAAATTTATACTACACCGGAATATAGCGAAGAGATTTTTGCGTTGGTAGAAAACGCAGTTTGCAAAAAGAATGTTAAAAACGGACGACCAGGCATGAATCTTTGGACAATTTTCGTTCTTGCCGGAGCACGTATGTGTTTGGGAACTGACTATGACAGATTGCATTACCTTTCAAATTCGGATAGTTTGCTGCGTAAAATGATTGGTTATTGTGACGCTTTTGTAGATGACGATGATATTTCGCTACAGACTATAAAAGATAACGTTACCCTTTTGGACGATGAAACCCTCAAAGGAATTAACGATGTAATCGTAAAAATGGGACATGGATTGTTTAAAAAAAAAGATACGGATCTATTACTTGTCAAAACCGATAGTTATGTTTTAGAATCGAACGTTCACTTTCCCACCGACTGTAACCTGCTGTGGGACGGTACACGTAAAAGTTTGGACATGATTAACAAATTGCTTTTTAACGAACCCATGCTTGACGGTTGGAGAAAAAGACACAACTGGCGCAAAGACCTTAAACGCTTGTTTTTGATAGTAACCAGAACGTTGGCATCAACAGGCAAAGGCAAAGAACAAAGGGTGGAAAAAGCAGTAAATGCATATTTGGAAATGGCAAGGAATTTGGCACAAAAGATAGAAAATTTTGTCATGGATACTGACTTCAATTACGGCAAACAGAAAGATATTTTGCTGAATTTATGTTACTTTCAAAGCATGATGGTTAAACATATAGATTTAGTTCACAGACGATTGATACTCAAAGAGACGATTCCGGCAAGTGAAAAAATATATTCTATTTTCGAAACCTATACAGAATGGATTACCAAGGGTAAACTTCGCCCAAACGTAGAATTAGGAAAGCGTATGAATATTGCCACTGACCAGTTTCATTTAATTATTGATTGGGAAATAGCCAATCACACAGCAGATGTGGATATGTTACTGCCTTTAGTTGACAGATTACTCTCTAAATTTAAGATACATAGCTTGAGTTCGGATAAAGGATATTATAAAAAAGAATACCGCGATTTGATTGCCATGTTTATACCATTGGTCGTAATACCAAAAAAAGGGAAATTATCGATAGCTGAAAAGGAATTGGAATCAGAACGCAGTTTTTGGAAAACCAAGATGAAACACAGTGCCGTTGAGTCGAACATCAACGAGCTGGAAAACCGTGGACTGAATCGCTGCAAAGACAAAACATATGCAGGATTTGAGAAATATGTCGGCGTAGGTGTTATCGCCTACAATCTCAAGCGGATAGGAGAACTTCTACTGGTCAGAGAGCGAGAGGCGGCAAAGCTGTCGGCGTAATAGCCTGATTTTCAATGGTCATAAAAAAACTATATTGGAGAACTACATCTTGTTGTAAAATCATTGCAAATATATGTCCATGTATGTGAATATATATATAATATTTTTTGAATTTCGCTCGTTTTTGTTCGTTGAAAATACAAAAACAAATGTAAAAAAAAATTTTTTTTGAAGAAAATCCGAATTAATGGGGTTTTCGGTCGGACACTATGTAGTTTGGATAAAACGCATTGAAAATGGGAATGTGTATTTGAAAGCTTTTGAAGTTACTAAAAACGACCCGCTTTCAGTTGACAGACTTAAAGAAAGAAGTCTAATTGAATTGAATAATCCAACTGACTCAATTGTAAAATTTGGCATGAAAGTCAATAGTGATTTCACAATTTATGAGGGCGACTGGGATAAACCATACTCAGCGAGATTTGATCTTTGTTTTATACTTTACAACGGAGGAAAAGAAATAAAACTTATAGAAAAAATTTTCAAAATAGAAGTTTGGAAAAGATAACTAATGACTAAACTACTATGCCATATC
>JBBRTR010000241.1:0-2938 GCA_038244215.1 Bacteroidales bacterium | reverse complement strand
TCGGAAGGTGGGAAATGTTTCATAATAATCTATTTATTAAAATATAATTGTACTTGGCGGAAAAACCACAAATATACACTTTTTTTAATTTATAATTCCAAACCGGAAAGTAAAATTTAGGAATGGGAATTTTTAATGATGAAAAAAAAGGATTGCTTTGAAAGAATTAGAGAATGGAACAATGAAATTTTTAAATTGAAAGTTCAATTTAAATCAGTTCATCAATGCAAATTTTGACGAAATCGAAGTTAGAATAATCTTGATGTACCAGATTCTGATTCCAGAAAATCATATCGATATCAATTGGAATCAAGCCTTTATGCTTGCTTTCTGGAGTACGACCTAAATCAGATTCGATTTGTTTGAAAGTAGATATGGTTTCATCCGCGGTGTCAGGTGACAAAATTTTGAGAGCCATATTCTGAAAATCTCCTTTGTAATTTTCACTAACAGGTTTTGAAATAATTAGTGAACTTTGCGAAACCAAATCGAATGATTCAGCTAATTTTTCAATGGCAAGTTCAAAATTACTTTCAGGGTTCAAATTACTTCCTAACATGATCAGAGCAGTGTTCATAAAAAATCAGGTTAATGGTCAATGAAATATAACAGACTAAGGCAGTAGTTTACAATTTAATAACAAAAAAAGCCGAAGAGTTGTTCTTCGGCTTTTTGAAAATATAATTTTTTAATAACGATAATCTTTTAACTGTTCCTGAAGCCTTTTTCTTGCCAAAAAGATTCTACTTTTTACAGTTCCGATTGGTAAATTCATATGCTGTGCAATTTCCTCATATTTGAAACCCTGAATATGCATAGAAAACGGAATTCTGTATTCATCGGCAAATGCTGTAATACTATTGGTAATTTCACCAATGGCATATGAACCTTCGGGGCTGTCAAAACCGGAGTTTTGTGGTAAATTCAGATGATGTAAATCTTCAGTTTTGTCAACAACAGTTTGGTTTCTAACAATTTTGCGGTAGTTATTAATGAAAATATTTTTCATTATGGTAAGTACCCAACCTTTGAAATTGACATTGTCAGTAAATTTGTCTTGATTATCCAACACTTTTAATGTAGTGTCCTGTAACAGATCTTCAGCATCATCGCGGTTTAATGTGAGAGAGAATGCGAAATTTCGCATGTTGTTTTGTAACGCAACTAATTCGTTTTCAACTTGAACTTCTTTCATTTTGATAGAGTTTTATGTGTGAATAAATAGAGCAGAGTCTTAAATTAAGACTAAGTCGATAATTTTTCATCCAAAACAAATCCTTAGAAAAAAACTTTCCTTTATAGAAAATAAGTTATTGATTGTCAGTTGTCTATACTGAAGAGTTTAAAGTAAAGAGCTCTTTCGAAAATATTTGTTCATGATTTTCGATACAAACATACAAATTCTTTTTCATTATATATTACATTTACAAGAAAATATTTCTAAACATTCGTTTATTTATAGTTTATTCATAATTGTAATCATTACAATTCGATATATGTAAAAATGTATTAAATAAAATGTAGATAAGAAGATATTCGAGATAATGGAGATTTTACATGGGTTTGATAGACTTTATCAAGATTAGGATAACCGATAAACCAGAATGAATTGAAGGAAAAAATCAGAGAATATGTTTTTCGGCACCATATGATGAACGAACAAGCGGAGCACTTTCAACTTGCCTGAATCCTTTTTTTAAACCGATTTGTTTGTATTCTTCAAATTTTTCGGGTGTAATGTATTCTGTTACGGCAATATTTTTTCTGGATGGTTGCATGTATTGTCCGATGGTCAAGATAGAACAGCCTGTTTCGAAGGCATCATCCATTAATTCCAGTATTTCTTCTTCTGTTTCGCCCAATCCAAGCATAATTCCTGTTTTGGCAACAATTCCTTTGGAAGCAATGTATTTTAAAACACTAAGACTGGTATCATATTTCGCTTTGGTTCGAATAGAGGGTGTCAATCTACGGGTTGTTTCAAGATTATGAGAAATAATATCCGGTTTTTCATTCATAATCAAATCAATAAGTTCTGTTTTCCCATCAAAATCAGGAATCAAAACTTCCATTGTACAATCGGGATTAAGGGTTTTAACTGAGTTGATAGTCTTTGCCCAATGTATTGCACCGCCATCAGGTAAGTCGTCGCGATCGACAGAAGTAATTACCGCATGTTTCAATTTCATCAGACGGATTGACTCTGCAACACGTGCAGGTTCGTTCGGATCGAGTGGGAGAGGCATGCCGGTGATGGTATTACAAAATTTACAGGAACGAGTGCAAATATCGCCCCCGATCATCAGGGTTGCGGTTCCTTTATTCCAACATTCACTCAAATTAGGACAGCGACCACTTGAACAAATGGTATGCAGGTTATTTTGTTTTACAATATTATTTACTTGAACAAATTTGTCATTACTTTCGAATTTAATCTTAAGCCATTCAGGTTTACGGACGTAAGTCATGGTTTATTTTATTTTTGAAAGACAAAGGTATAAAAAACAAATTGAATGAATTAATCAAGTTAAGATAATTCTTGTTTAAAAAAAAAGAGACAAAATGGTTTCTCACATTCTGCCTCTTCTGATTTTTTTGGAAATTATTATTTGATCTCTTTAATTAAATACATTAAAGTAGGGTAGTGATCACTGTAACCATTTGTCCAGGCACCACCGGAATGGGTGCGCCAAGGTGTTCCTTTGTATTTTCCTTCTTGTTGCGTTAAAAACTGACGATTGAAAATTTCGGCTTTCCATAATCTCAAAGCTCCTTTATCGGCATGAGCCAGACCATACGAAATAATTTGTTGATCAAACAGATTCCATTGATCATTATAGGCCAGCGAACCGACTCCCATATCGAGTGTTTTCCATAATGTATTGTATAAATCTCCAACCTTCACATCGTTTATATCTTTCTTTGCATTAAGAATTTT
>JBBRTR010000240.1:0-2962 GCA_038244215.1 Bacteroidales bacterium | reverse complement strand
TGCTATTGCTAAAGGAACTGAAGCTGCAAAGAAAAACCTGATTAAAGTGCCTGTGTTTAATGGAACAATTCCTCACGCACAAATTGCAAAATTTGGGGGTGCTCAAGTGTTTATTAGCCCTGCTTCACATGGTACCGGAGTAAAAGCCGGTGGTGCAATGCGTGCAGTACTCGAAAGTGTTGGTATTACCGACGTTTTGGCAAAATCAAAAGGTTCTTCGAACCCACATAATCTTGTAAAAGCAACAATTGTTGCATTAGGCGAATTGCGTGATGCTCACATGGTTGCTCAAAACAGAGGTGTTTCACTTGATACAGTGTTTAACGGATAAAAACGAAAAATTATGGCAACAATAAAAATTAAACAAGTTCGCAGTAAAATCAAATCTCCAAAAACTCAGAAACTGACTTTGGAAGCATTGGGTTTGAAAAAAATGCAAGCCGTAGTTGAGCACGAAGCCACTCCACAAATTTTGGGAATGGTAAATAAAGTGAAACACTTGGTTGAAGTGATCAAATAATATTAATCTTAGACTCTTTAAAAAATAAGATATGAACTTAAGTAATTTAACCCCAGCAGCAGGTTCTACTTTTACCAGAAAACGAATTGGTCGTGGTACCGGTTCAGGATTAGGCGGAACTTCTACACAAGGGCACAAAGGACAAAAATCACGTTCTGGTTATTCCAAAAAAATAGGTTTTGAAGGTGGTCAGATGCCAATTCAACGTCGTTTACCAAAATTTGGATTCAAAAATGTGAATCGTGTTGAGTATAAAGCTATCAATCTTGATACATTACAGATTCTTGCTGAAACAAAGAAACTAACCAAAATTGGTTTGGTTGAACTGAGAGAAGGTGGTTTCCTTTCAAGAACAGCTTTGGCTAAAATTTTAGGTAAAGGTGTTTTGACAGTGAAGATTGAAGTAGAATCGAATATATTTTCAAAATCGGCAGAAGAAGCAATTGTAGCCGCAGGTGGAACGGTAGTAAAACTTTAAAAGCATGAAGAAACTCATAGAGACAATTCAAAATATCTGGAAAATTGAAGACCTCCGGAATCGTTTACTAACAACTCTGTTGTTCGTAATGATTTACCGTTTTGGTTCTTATGTTGTTCTTCCGGGTATAGACCCAAGTGCATTGTCAGCATTAAAATCTCAAACACAAGGGGGATTGCTTGCTTTGTTAGATATGTTTTCGGGTGGTGCTTTTGCCAATGCTTCGGTATTCGCGTTAGGTATCATGCCTTACATCTCTGCTTCCATTGTTATCCAGTTACTCACAATTGCAGTACCGTATTTTCAGAAAATGCAACGTGAAGGCGAAAGTGGACAACGCAAAATGAATCAATATACACGTTACCTAACTGTAGCTATTTTGCTTTTGCAGGGTCCGTCTTATCTGGTGAATTTAAGTGTACAGCTTGCACAGGCAGGTTCGGCTATTCCGGGTGGATTCCTCTTCACGGTATCATCAACGCTGATTCTGGCAGGTGGAAGTATGTTTGTAATGTGGCTAGGTGAACGTATAACCGACAGAGGTGTGGGTAACGGTATATCATTTATCATTCTTATCGGTATTATCGCCCGTTTCCCGGGTGCTATTATCAAAGAATTTGCTTCACGTTTAGGTGATGCAGGTGGTGGACTGGTAATGTTTCTTGGAGAATTAATTTTCTTATTGATTGTAATTGCAGCTTCTATCATGCTGGTTCAGGGAACACGTAAGATTCCTGTACAATATGCAAAACGAGTAGTTGGTAACAAACAATACGGAGGTGTTCGTCAATATATTCCTTTGAAAATAAATGCAGCAGGTGTAATGCCAATCATTTTTGCTCAGGCAATAATGTTTATTCCTATTACTTTGGTTGGGTTTTCACATTCTGAGAATGTAAAAAGTTTTGTAGGAGCATTTATGGATAACAACGGTTTCTGGTATAATCTGGTTTTTGGTCTTATGATTGTGATATTTACGTATTTCTATACGGCTATTACAATTAATCCGACTCAAATGGCTGAAGATATGAAACGGAATAATGGCTTTATCCCCGGAATTAAACCCGGAAAAAGAACAACAGAATATCTCGATTTGATCATGTCACGTATTACGTTACCCGGATCGATATTCCTTGCAATCATTGCTATTATGCCTGCATTTGCAAAAATCATAGGTATTAATCAAGGATTTGCACAGTTCTTTGGTGGAACATCATTGTTGATTTTGGTTGGGGTTGTATTGGATACACTTCAGCAAATTGAAAGTCACTTGTTGATGCGCCATTATGATGGATTACTTAAATCCGGACGAATTAAAGGACGTACTGGTGGTGCTTCGGCCTACTAATTTAAAAAATAAAATCGAATGATTTTTCTGAAATCTGACGAAGAGATTGAATTGCTTCGTATCAGTAATCAAATTGTAGCTAAAACGTTAGCTGAAATGGCCAAACTGATTGCACCGGGTGTAAGCACGGAACAGTTAGATAAAGTGGCTAATGAATTTATCAGGGATCAAGGAGCAGTACCCGGCTTTTTAGGGTATGGCGGATTTCCGAAATCAATTTGTACTTCAGTAAACGAACAAGTTGTTCATGGAATTCCATCTGAAAAAGTTTTTCTGGAAGATGGAGATGTTATATCAGTGGATTGTGGTGCATACATAAATGGATTCCACGGTGATTCGGCCTATACTTTTTGTGTAGGTAATGTGAAACCGGAAATTATTGAATTGTTGCGCACAACTAAAGAATCTCTGTACAAAGGTATCGAGCAGGCACAGGAAGGAAAAAGAATAGGAGATATTGGACAAGCAGTTCAGTCTTATTGCGAAGAACGCGGTTATTCTGTGGTTCGCGAAATGATAGGACACGGCGTAGGACGACATCTTCATGAAAAGCCTGATGTACCCAATTATGGAAAAAAAGGAAATGGAATCATGCTCAAGTCGGGAATGACCATTG
>JBBRTR010000239.1:0-2969 GCA_038244215.1 Bacteroidales bacterium | reverse complement strand
GAGCAGGAATTATACATCAGGTCGTTTTGGAAAATTATGCATTTCCCGGCGGAATGATGGTTGGAACTGACTCACACACACCAAATGCAGGCGGTTTGGGAATGATTGCCATTGGCGTTGGTGGTGCTGATGCCGTTGATGTAATGGCCGGAATGCCTTGGGAATTGAAAATGCCGAAAATTATCGGTGTGAAACTTATCGGTAAACTTTCGGGCTGGACTTCTTCCAAAGATGTTATTTTAAAACTCGCCGGGATTTTGACCGTAAAAGGTGGAACTAACGCTGTAATTGAATATTTTGGTCCGGGAACAAAATCTATATCGGCCACCGGAAAAGGAACTATTTGCAATATGGGAGCTGAAGTTGGTGCTACAACTTCCATTTTCCCGTTTGATGAAAAATCGGCCGCTTATCTGGAAGCAACAGGACGCGCTTCAGTTGCAAAACTGGCTTTACAAAACATTGAACATTTGCAGGCTGATGCCGAAGTTGTTGCCAATCCCGAAAAATATTATGACCGCATTATTGAAATAGATTTGAGCGAATTGGAACCTTATATAAACGGTCCGTTTACGCCTGATGCTGCTTATCCGTTGTCGGAATTTGCGAAAGCAGTAAAGGAAAATGGGTATCCGCAGAAAATGGAAGCCGGACTGATTGGTTCGTGTACCAATTCATCATACGAAGATATGACACGTGCCGCTTCGATTGTAAAAAAAGCAAAAGAAGATGGACTCAAAGTTCAGGCACAATTTATTATCAATCCGGGTTCGGAACAGGTTCGTTACACTGCCGAACGTGACGGTGTTTTGAAAGAATTTGAATCGGTTGGCGGTGTGGTTATGGCTAATGCCTGCGGACCTTGTATCGGTCAGTGGAATCGCGAAATGGCTGTTCCTGATCGTCCAAACTCCATTATTACGTCCTTCAACCGCAACTTTGCAAAGCGAAATGACGGCAATCCGAACACGCATACATTTATTAGTTCGCCCGAAATAGTTGCCGCGTTGACCATCGCCGGTGATTTGTGTTTTAACCCGATGACCGATACGCTTGTTAACGAGAAAGGGATGAAAGTAAAATTACAGGAACCGAAAGGATTTGAACTTCCGGCAAAAGGATTTGACGTTAAAGATGCCGGATACATTGCGCCAGTAATTGATGGAAGTCATGTTGTTGTAAATATCGATCCTGAATCGAAACGTTTGCAAAAACTGGAACCGTTTAAGGTTTGGGATGGAAATGATTTTATTGAACAACCTTTACTTATCAAGGTGAAAGGCAAATGTACCACTGATCATATTTCGATGGCAGGCCCTTGGTTAAAATTCCGTGGACATTTGGATAATATTTCCGACAATATGCTGATTGGAGCTGTAAATACGTTCAATGAAAAAACAAATTCGGTGCTTGATCCAGAAACTTGGGAATACATGACAGTTCCTGGTTTGGCGCGCAAATTCAAATCGCAGGGAATAGGATCTATTGTAGTTGCTGAAGAAAATTATGGTGAAGGATCAAGTCGTGAACATGCAGCTATGGAGCCGCGTTTTCTGAATGTAAAAGCCATTCTGGTAAAATCTTTCGCCCGCATTCACGAAACAAATCTTAAAAAACAAGGCATGTTGGCCTTGACTTTTGCTGATAAAAGCGATTATGATAAAGTTCGCGAAGACGACAAAATCAGCATTATTGGTTTAAACGGTTTTCTGCCGGATAAAAACCTGCAACTTGTTCTGAATCATAAAGATGGTTCGGCTGAACGGTTCGAAGTAATGCATACGTATAATCAGGCTCAGATTGACTGGTTTAAAGCCGGAAGCGCATTAAATGCCATGAGTAAATGAAAATGACAAATAAATTGGTTGAATGGTTAAACAAAATTCACGGATTAATGTTATTTAATTAATTATTCTAACGATTTAAATCCCACGTACTCTCATTCCGAATAAAACAAACACAAAATAATAACATAATAAAATCGAAAGTCATGGAAAAAGATTATTTAATTTACAAACTCTCAGAAACTATCAAAACGACTAGTCGGATTGACAAGGAATTATTTTCCCAATTTAATGTGAAACGTGGCTTACGAAATGATGATCATTCAGGGGTTTTAGTTGGTTTAACTAAAGTGGGAGATGTCGTTGGTTATGAGAAATTACCCGAAGGTGGAACAAAAGCTGTACCGGGAAAACTATTTTACCGCGGTATTGATGTGGAAGATCTGGTTCACGGTTTACAGGCTGAAAACAGACTGGGTTTTGAAGAAACTGCATTTCTGCTTCTTTCCGGCTATCAACCTGATGCTGAAGAATTACTAACATTTTCAAAGATTTTGAATGAAAAAATGGCGCTAACTCAAAAAGCGACTATCAACATTATTGATCTTGAAGGTGCGGATATTATGAATATTTTGGCACGCAGTGTACTTGAAATGTATATATTCGATACAAACGCGGATGATATTACACGCGACAACCTTATTCGCCAATCCATTGATCTGATTGCAAAATTTCCAACCATTATTGCATACGCGTTTAATATTTTACGACATAGCCAATATGGTCGTGTTTTACATATCCGTCACCCGAAAGAAGGAGTTTCGCTTGCTGAAAACTTCCTGTATATGATGAAAGGTTCTGAAAATTATACCGAATTGGATGTGAAAATTCTGGATCTTTTGCTTATTCTTCATGCTGATCACGGTGGAGGTAACAACTCAACATTCGCGGTACGCGTGGTAAGTTCAACTCAAACAGATACTTATTCAGCTATTGCAGCAGGTATTGGTTCGTTGAAAGGCCCGTTGCATGGTGGCGCAAACATCAAAGTGGTTCAAATGTTCGAGCATTTAAAAACAGCCATTAAAGACTGGAAAAATGTAAAGGAAATTGACGTATATCTAAAGAAAATGTTGAACAAGGAAGCTTACAACAAGAGCGGTTTGATTTATGGAATCGGTCATG
>JBBRTR010000238.1:0-3005 GCA_038244215.1 Bacteroidales bacterium | reverse complement strand
GCTTTGGGCATTTACGCAACTTTGTTGATTGTCACACGCTTGTTCAAAAACGAAAAGCTACCGGAAGAATGGGTGGATAAATTATTTATTTACACAGTTTTAGGAGCAATAATCGGAGCACGTCTCGGACATTGTCTTTTCTACGAATGGAGTTATTTCAGTGCTCATCCAATTGAAATTCTGTATATTTGGCATGGCGGACTTGCCAGTCACGGTGGAGCTATTGGTATTTTAATTGCCATATATTTTTTCAATAAAAAAGTTTCCAAAAAAGGATATATCTGGGTTTTCGACCGTTTGGTAATCGGTGTCGCTATTTGTGGCGCATCTATTCGCCTCGGAAATTTGATGAACTCAGAAATTTACGGAAGTGTAACCAACCTACCCTGGGGATTTATTTTTGCAAAAGATCCAATGAGCGATGGCTTACCTCACCACCCGACACAGATTTATGAAATGTTGTATTGCCTCGTAACTTTTGCGGTAACCTGGTGGTTGTACTGGAAAAAAGAAGCCTATAAGAAAAACGGATTAATTTTCGGAGTTTTTCTGATTGGTATTTTCGGTTCACGTTTTTTGCTCGAATTTATTAAACTCGATCAGGAAGCTTTTGAATCAGGTATGTTACTAAACATGGGACAAATTTTGAGTATTCCGTTTATCATTTGGGGAATCTGGTTGATTGTCCAAAGTTCGAAAACTCCGAAAGCAATAAAATCATAAATTCGGTTGTCCTATCATGCGAATTTCAGGAATCATCTTACTGGTATTTCTTCTTTCGGTCAAATCATTTGCTCAATCCGATACAACTGTTGTAACTGATTCTTTTCAGGTGCATAAAACCGAACAGACTGTAAAATGGTATAATTCCCAGTATGTTCAGGAAAGCATTGCGCCCGTTAGTTTAGCTCTGGGAAGTGCGATTATTCTGGTTGTTCCGGGATTAAAAGGTGGATTACAAAGCAAACTGAACTGGAACGATGACTTAAAACCAGGCTATATCAATCTGGGTGAAGATTATGTCCGCTATGCTCCAGCCGTAGCTGAATATGCCCTGAGTTTGTGCGGTATGAAATCCAAACACCGTTTTATTGATAGAACTGTTGTTCTTGCCGTATCGTATATAGCAAGTGATTTTGTGGTTTATAATATGAAAAATATCACTAAATCACTGCGTCCCGGTCGCCTGCCCGGAAATACCGATTATTCTTTACCTTCGCAACACACAGCCATGGCTTTTGTGGCTGCTACTTTTCTCGATCATGAACTGGGTTATATCAGTCCGTGGATTTCTGTTGGAGGTTATGTAGCTGCCGGTTATGTGGGTTACGTACGAATTGCACGTAATCGTCACTGGACCAGCGATGTATTAATGGGTGCAGCTGTCGGTATGTTGATGACAAATGCCACGTATTGGGCGTATGACGGTGTTATGAAGCTTTTCCCGAAAAATCTGACCATTGCTCCCACCATCGATCCGCAACAAACAGGATTGTATGTTTGTTATACCTTTTAAATTTTATAACTCCGTTCTAAATGGCTAAAAATAAAAGTGATATCGACTTTACGAAAATAAAACCCTATAATCAGGAAGAGGAAAAAACGGCTCAACTTGCTCGTATGTTCAATACAATTTCGGGCAAATACGATCAGTTTAACGATATTATGACTTGGGGAATGGCGCGAATGTGGCGAAGAAGTTCGTTATTGGCTTTAAAAAAATTCGAACCAAAACTGATTTTGGATATTGCCGCCGGAACAGCTGATATGTGTATAAAATCCTACAAATATCTGAATCCTGACCATGTGACCGGTGTGGATATTTCGGATAAAATGCTCGAAATGGGACGCATAAAGGTGGAAAGTGCAGGTTTAAGTGATAAAATTGATCTGCAAGTTCAGGATGTTTCGGCAATGACTTTTGCCAATGCAAGTTTTGATGCGGCTACCATTGCTTTTGGAATTCGTAACTTTGAAAAACTGAACGAAAGCCTGCAACAAATTAACCGAGTCTTACGATCTGGTGGCCATTTGCTGATTCTGGAAATGAATGAACCCGAAAAAGGATTATTATTCAAAGGATATCAGCTTTATACAAAGGTTTTTGTGCGAATGACATCTCGATTGCTTTCCAGTGATAAAAAAGCCTACGATTATCTACAAAACTCCATGCACGCTTTCCCGAACGGCGAACGACTAATTAAAATTCTTACCGAAAACGGTTTTAAACTAAATAAATACCGCAAATTCACTTTTGGTGTTTGTAGTATGTATCTGGTGGAAAAAGTGTAAATTACTTCTGTTTCACCAGTCACCCGATTGTTTTCCTGTAACTGACTCAATTTTAAGTTTCAACAGAGTCATGCGTGAAAGTGAACCTTCATCATAAACTAAATCACCCTTAGCTCCGTATTTTCGCATGATTAAATTAAGGCCGTTTATCTTAGACTTTTTGTCATCTTCAATTGTAATCGTTCCTTTCCCCATTGCAGAACGATATTTCGCTGTCCAGTTGCAGGCCTTTTCGGCTTCAACTATTTCGCTGTAATACTCAACTTCAAAACTTACCTTGTCATTTCGTCTTATTATATCCATTTTCCGTCCCGAATGTGCCGAATGTACATAAATATTTCCTTCAGAAAAAGCGAAATTTAACGGGACAATATAGGCTTCGCCTTCATCCACAAATCCAAATCTGCATATCCTGGATTTAGTCAGGATTTCATCAATCACACTTTTATCAGTAATTTCTCTGTCTAATAATCTCATTTTCTTTTGATTTACTTCTATAAATTGTTTTTAGAAGAAAAGATTAATTTGCTTTTCCTCTCAATAAATTAATATCTCCTTTCAATACATATTCCCCTAAACGGAGATGTGTTTTTGAATCAGGAGTCGATTTTGGATCATAATCTGAACCTTTTGCTTTAATAACATAAAAATAAGCACCCGGAGCAGCTTTCGTTCCGTTAATGGTCCCATCCCACCCTTTCTGAGGATCGTTC
>JBBRTR010000237.1:0-3015 GCA_038244215.1 Bacteroidales bacterium | reverse complement strand
GGACATTGCTGATTTGAGTATTTTGTGGAGAATTAGCAAAAGTCTAATGCTTTCCACCGATTTTGAAGCTACATTTGACAGTGGTGATGCACTGGGAAGAGTTTTTATTAATTTAACTCAAAGGTTCTGAAACGATGAAAACGATTTTTAAAAACATACTATCGATTGCAATCTTATTTGTAATGTTCTTCACCTCCTGTGAAGATTCGAATGTTGTTGATGTGGTTGTTGTTTTACCAGTATTGAATACAGTTGCAATAACGAATGTAAGTCAAACTGACGCAAACTGTTCAACTAACATTATTTCAAAAGGAAATGATCCGATTTTAGTAAAAGGCATTTGTTGGTCCACAACTTCACTTCCAACAATTGATAATGATACTACAATTGATGGGAGCGGAACTGCTAATTACCAGAGTATGATTAAAAATTTAAGTTCAGCAACAACTTATTATGCCAGAGCGTATGCAACCACCGCAAATGAAACTGCTTATGGAAAAGTAGTTCAGATTACCACTTCACCTGATGCAGGAGCACCGAACAATATTTTGAATCCTGATTTGACTTATGGGACTGTAACAGATGCAGATGGAAATGTTTATTCCACTATTAAAATTGGAAATCAAACTTGGATGGCCGAAAATCTTATAACAACGAAATACAGAAACGGAGATTTAATTCCGGGAATGAATGACAATTCAAAATGGAATAAATTATCAACCGGAGCTCAATGTGTTTACAATACTGTTTACGAATCAAATTCAACAAAGAAATTCGGTCGCTTTTACAATTATTATGCGGTTACAGATGCCCGAAATATCGCTCCTCAAGGTTGGCATGTGCCTACGGATGCAGAATGGCAGGTTTTAATTAACTATTTGATTTCAAATAAAGGTACAGCAAACTCGGTAACACAGGCTATGGCAGCGAAAACTGACTGGCAAGAGTCAATCGTTCCTAATTCAATAGGTTTTTTAGATTTGGAGACTTTCACTTCTTTGAATAATACTTCTGGTTTCAGTGCTTTACCTTCGGGATTTCGGGGTGACTACGGAGAATTCAGTTATGTGGAGAACTTCACTGCCTGGTGGAGTGCCGATATGAATGACAAAGCGACCGCTTGGTTCAGAAGTATGAGCTACTACAGCACAAGTACGGGCAGAAACTTCTACGACAAACATTTCGGCTTGTCGGTTCGATGCGTAAAAAACTAAACTAAAATTTTCTGATTTTCTTTTCAGGAGAAATTCTTGAAATGATAGACTTCTGTGTACAAAGTCTCACGGATATGTTCGAAATGCGTATTGGCGAAATGAACATCCGTACTCATTATTAGCATGGGCAACAAAAAACCTCCACCTTCATAGGGCGGCTGCGCATAATAATGCGATAATACCTTAAATCCAAGATCTTCATAAAATCGTATTCGACGAGTTGCTTCTGAGTTGTTAGGCATTTCCACTTCAAGAATAATAGGAAAACTTACCTGATCTTGGAATATTCCCATAGCTTTTGCTCCTATCCGTTGTCCCCTGAATTTTGAAATTAACGCGAAATGCTCAATATAGAAGAACTTTTCGAAAATCCAGTAATTGAAAAATCCTACAAATTCATCCTGCTGCATTAATGCATTCGCATAAAACTTACTTTCAGTATTAAACTCACGGTCAAGTCCGGCCCAGCTTCTCCTTTCGGAAGCAGGAAATGCAGTACGGTATAAATTATAGAAATCATTGAAATGAACGTCATCGACGCCTAAGATTCTGTAAAAGTTCATCATATTTTCTCGTTTAAATAGAAATTTGAAAATATATTAGTATATGTCTTTTAATCTTAACAAGATAGAGGCTAAATTGTTCACAAAAACCACTATATAATCACTACATTTCCATTGTTAAGCCCAAAAAAATGTGTACTTTTGCGCTCAAATTCAATTAAAGAAAATTTTATATATTCATTATATTCATTAAACAAGAAAAGTATGATTTATTCACACGAAGTAGAACACATGTGTGTTGTACAAAAAGGTCCAAATCATGGTCCTGCACCTATTCCTGAAGAAGGCAAATGGGTAAAATCGAAAGAAATTAAAGACATCTCAGGTCTGACTCATGGTGTGGGTTGGTGTGCTCCGCAACAAGGTGCTTGTAAACTAACTTTAAATGTGAAAGAAGGAATTATTGAAGAAGCATTGGTTGAAACTATCGGATGTTCGGGTATGACTCACTCGGCTGCTATGGCTGCTGAAATTCTGACCGGAAAAACCATTCTGGAAGCATTGAACACCGATTTGGTGTGTGATGCAATCAACGTGGCTATGCGTGAATTGTTCCTACAAATTGTTTACGGACGTACACAATCAGCTTTCTCAGAAGGTGGACTTCCTATCGGTGCAGGTTTAGAAGATTTGGGTAAAGGTTTGCGTTCGCAGGTTGGAACCATGTTCAGCACAAACAAAAAAGGGGTTCGCTATTTGGAAATGGCCGAAGGTTATATCAACCGTATGGCATTGGACGAAGATGGAGAAGCTTGCGGATATGAATTCGTACGTTTCGGACCTATGATGGATCTAATCAAAAAAGGTGTTGATGCTAACGAAGCTTTGAAAAAGTCGACAAGCAAATATGGTCGTTTTGATAACGCAGCGAAATACATCGATCCAAGACAAGAGTAGTCAATAATTGACCCCTAAATCCCCGTTCGACTGAGCTCACGCCGAAGCCTAAAGGGGACTTTAAGACGCAATCTGCATAAATTTAGAGAAAAAATAGCTAATAATTTACAGGACGATACTAATTTAATTCCCCTTTAGGGGTTAGGGGTCGTTTTATTAGTTAGAATTTCAACATTAATCATTAACAATTAATCATTATAAATATGTTATTTGAAAGTTACGACCGTCGTATCGACAAAGTCAATGCGGCTCTTAATGCATACGGTATCCAGAATATCGACGAAGCCAAAGCAATTTGTGACGCTAAAGGCATCGACCCTTACAAGATTTGTGAATCAATC
>JBBRTR010000236.1:0-3059 GCA_038244215.1 Bacteroidales bacterium | reverse complement strand
TGAAAAATTATAAACTATGTTAGTTCACGTTGTAAAATCAAAGATTCACAGGGTTTCGGTTACCGAAGCTAATTTGAATTATATAGGAAGTATAACCATCGACGAAGATTTAATGGATGCTGCCAATGTGTTTGCAAACGAAAAAGTAAGCATTGTCGATAATAATAACGGTGCACGTTTTGAAACTTACGTAATTCCGGGAAAACGTGGATCAGGCGTGATTTGCATAAATGGAGCCGCTGCCCGTTTAGTTCAACCGGGTGATATAGTGATTATTATGGCTTTTGGAATGATGGAAATGGAAGAAGCAAGAACTTTTAAACCGTCCATCATTTTCCCGGATACCGCAACCAATAAGTTGATTTAAGGAGTTTTGTAATGTTTGCAGCTGTGATTTATGAAAGTAGTCATTATTAAATACAATGCCGGAAATATCCGTTCAGTGCTTTTTGCGTTGGAGCGAATCGGAGTATCAGCCATTGTAACAGACGATTATGACGAAATCCGTTCAGCAGACCGAGTTATTTTTCCAGGTGTTGGCGAAGCTTCTTCGGCCATGAAATATCTGAAAGAAAAAGGTCTTGACAAATTGATTTGTTCTCTCACTCAACCTGTTTTGGGAATTTGTCTGGGAATGCAGTTAATGTGTTCTTATTCGGAAGAAAATAACACAGAATGTTTAGGAATCTTCGAGCAAAAAGTAAAACTTTTCCCTAAATCCGGCTTAAAAATTCCACAAATCGGTTGGAACAATATTACCTGTCTGAAAAGTCCGCTTTTCAATGGTGTTGATGAAAATGCCTATATGTATTTTGTTCACAGTTATTATGTTGAGAATTGTGATGCAGCTATTGCAAAAACAGATTATATTGTTGAATTCAGCTCTGCTGTTCAAAAAAATAATTTTTCAGCCGTCCAGTTTCACCCGGAAAAATCTGGAGAAGCCGGACAAAAAATTCTGGAAAACTTCATTAATTGCAAATAACTTTTCAAACTTTCAAACTTTTCAAACTTTTAATTGATTTAATGACTTTCGAACTACAACATACTGACCCAAATAGCAATGCCCGGGCGGGCAAAATAACTACTGATCACGGCGTAATTGAAACGCCGATTTTTATGCCTGTAGGTACGGTTGCTTCTGTAAAAACGGTTCATGTAAGTGAGTTAAAAGAAGATATAAAAGCACAAATCATTCTCGGGAACACCTATCATCTGTATCTTCGTCCCGGAATTGACACCTTGGAAAGAGCCGGTGGGCTTCATAAATTTAATGCGTGGGACAAACCAATCCTTACGGATAGCGGTGGTTATCAGGTATTTTCATTGTCCGAAAACCGGAAATTAAAAGAAGAAGGCGCAACTTTTCGTTCGCACATTGATGGAAGCAAACACATTTTCACTCCTGAAAATGTTGTGGACATTCAACGAACTATTGGTGCAGACATTATTATGGCATTCGACGAATGCACTCCCGGAACTGCCGATTATAATTATGCAAAAAAATCGATGGAAATGACCCATCGTTGGCTGGAAAGAGGTTTAAAGCATTTTGATGAAACTGAACCAAAATACGGTTATTCTCAAACCTATTTTCCTATCGTTCAGGGATGTGTTTATACGGATTTACGTAAACAATCAGCAGAATTTATTGCTTCACAAAATCAAGATGGAAATGCAATTGGGGGACTTGCAGTTGGCGAACCGATCGAAAAGATGTACGAAATGATTGAGGTGGTAAATGAAATATTACCAAAAGATAAACCACGTTATTTAATGGGAGTCGGCACTCCGCAGAATATTTTGGAAGGAATTGAACGTGGTGTGGATATGTTTGACTGCGTAATGCCTACGCGAAACGGAAGAAATGGGATGTTATTCACTTCGCAGGGAATCATGAATATGAAAAATGCAAAGTGGAAAAATGATTTTTCACCAATCGATGAATTCGGAACTTCGGTTGTGGACCACACCTATTCAAAAGCATATTTACGACATCTTTTTATAAGTAAGGAATATCTGGCACTGCAAATTGCATCCATTCACAATCTGGCTTTTTATCTGCATTTGGTTGGAGAAGCCCGAAAACATATTCAGCTTGGTGATTTTTCAAACTGGAAAAAAGGAATGATGGAACAACTTGGAAGACGACTTTGAGTTTATAAAGTCAAGAAAGTTTTAAAGTTTTTAAAGTGGTTCAAACCCTCAAACTTTCAAACTTTCAAACTTTCAAACTTTTCAAACTTTATGAACAAATAAAAATGAAATTCAATTATCGGAAAATTGGTTTAAAACGAATTGATACCTATATCATTAAGAAGTTTCTGGGGACATATTTTTTCTCCATTATGCTGATTTTGAGCATTGCGGTCGTTTTCGATTTAACCGAAAAACTGGATAATTTTTTTGAACACAATGCTCCGTTAAAAGCCATTGTTTTTGATTATTACCTGAATTTTATTCCATTTTATATGAACATGTTCAGTCCGCTGTTCACGTTCATTGCCGTTATTTTTATCACTTCAAAAATGGCCAGCAATACCGAAATCATTGCCATTTTAGCAAGTGGTGTCAGTTTTCGACGGTTGATGTTGCCTTATTTTCTCTCAGCACTTCTTATTTCTTCAATATCTTTTGTTGTAGGGGGTTATATTATTCCTCCGGCCAATAAAAAGATGCTCAATTTTGAGAATACATACGTCCGGCCATTCAAAAAAGATAATGCACGAAATGTGCAAATGGAAGTAGCAAAAGGCGTTATCATGTATATCGAACGCTATGAAGTTGCAAACAACATGGGCTATCGCTTTTCACTTGAAAAATTCAAAGGGAAAACGTTGGTTTCAAGATTAACTGCGCAGACGATTTCGTGGGATTCCGCTTACAAATGGAAAATTACGGATTATCTGCAACGTGATTTCAACGGAATGCGCGAAAAGGTCACAAAAGGTTCTTCCAAAGATACCACCATCATGGTTCAACCCGAAGAATTTTTCATAACTGCCCAAGAAGCTGCACAGATGAATAATAATCAACTCGGCAGATACCTTGTCAAACAC
>JBBRTR010000235.1:0-3061 GCA_038244215.1 Bacteroidales bacterium | reverse complement strand
TTCTCTTTAATGCTGATACTCGGGCATCTGCTGATAATAATGTTGCTAATAGAAGATTACACTTATTAGGTGATCCTGAAATGCAAGTTTGGACAAATAAACCAGAAACTTTAAGTGTATCAGTTTCACAACCCAGTATTTTATTGGGTAATCAAACAGATACGATAACACTATCGAACTTACCTGTCAACGTAAAGGCATTGATATGTATTCAGAAAGGAACGGAAGTATATACAACCCAACAAGTAACGGGCACTGGAAGCACGATGAAAATTCCAATGAGTTTTACTGTAGATACTCCTGGAGCAGTGAATGTAACCGTAACTGCTCATAATTATTTACCAAACGAACAAACTATAAATGCAAACCAAACAACTGCACCAAATCTTTATATATCGACTGTTGATTATAGTGACGGTATTGTTTCAGGCACAGGAATTGGTAACGGCAATGGACAAAATGATGCAGGTGAAACTATTTCATTGGGTTTAGGAATAAAAAACACCGGTATTAATCAGGCAAATGGAGTAACCGCTACATTGAATTCCACCTCGCCTTATATTCAGATAACAGGCAGTCAAGTCAGTCTTGGTTCAATAGCAAGTGGTGTTACTTCTTCAGGTATTTTCAGTTATAAAATTGATTCCTTAGCACCGGAAAGAAGAGAAAACGACACTATACCTGTCCAGTTCAGTTTAAACATTAAAGATGTAAATAGTGTCAGAAAGAAAACTCGGTGTTTTTGAAAAACCAACCTTTGAAAATGTTAATACAAACATAATAGACTAGCCCATTACTAAGTCATGTGCGATAAATTAACTATAAAGCATTTATCGACACTATCATGTTCATAATTTGTTTACAAAAGGGCATATTTTTCCCATTTCAAAACTAAATTTGTTATGTTAAATTTGCAAATTTATTATAATCAGACACTTGAAAAATCAAGCTGCCAGCTTCATTTCTTTTTCTCTTTCCAATCTGAGTAATTCAGCTCCTATCTTGTGAAGATTGTAAGCACAAACTCCCAGCCCTACATAGCGTTTAAAATGGGCATAACCTCTATCCGGACAGCTGTCTAATCCTCTGTGCTCCAGTTCGTTTATGTTTGATTCCACAGCACTGTGCTTGTTTCGGATTTTCTTAAATTTGGGGTCGCTCTCTTGTGCTCTTTCTACCAAATTCAGTTTGCCTTTTTTTGGCATAACCAGTTGACTAATATAAAGTTCTAAAAGTTCTTTATTTACTTTACTGTAAAATCCTTTGTCAAAACTCCAACTTGCAACCTTAAATTTACTGAGCACCCTGTCGGCCAACGGAATAACGGTCGTTTTATCCACCTCATGCTCCATTATTTTACAGTCTACAATCAAATGAAACTGGTCGGTGGTTATTTGGAAGTTCTTGCCCAATTCCACGCTTGGATTCTGTTTGCCTTTTGTAATCCACTCTGTATAAGTCTCAAATATCGAAAATAGTTTTTCCTCGTGTGGAATAGTTTCACCATTAAGAATTCGGCGGTCGACTAAGTCGATATGTTTTACCAGCATGGATTGATAATACTCCAACTCTATTTGTAAAGCCAGATCCTTTGCATCGCAAAGCGGTAAATTCGCCTTTTCCTTTTCTAGCTTGGCTAAAAACAACCGTGCTTTATCCAAATAATCGGTAGCTGCTTTTATTAATCTGTCCTGTTTGTCCTTACCGCCCGCTTTGCCAACTTGACCTAAAGCCCGCATATCGTTTTTCAAGCCCCTATACCAATGTGCTAATTTGCGCCAACCGCTAATGCCCTGGTACTTTTGTAGAAATTTATCGATAATGTCCATGCACTTTCTACTGCTGTCCCACAGCAAGTTATAGTCTGTAGGAAAATGAACATTGCTCTCTACCACAAAGCTATCCGTTTTTAAGCGCAATGGTTCCGCCTCTTTTTTTTTAAACACCGAGTGTCCCATTTCTACAATAACGTTATTCAACTCCCGTACCGTTTCATCGTCAAGCAATGATACATTATCTACAATATTCTGATACTCAAACTCAACGGCTTCACTACGAAAATTGGAATCCAAATCAAACTCCACACCCATTATTTCACGCAACATTTTATCAAGATTTGCCATGCGATGTAATTCATCATAGCTGATATTCAGGCATAAACGAGTTTGTGCCAATACAAATAATATCCATAAATCCATGCCTGTACGACCTGTATTTTTCTTTCCTTGCAATATATGGTTCTCTAATATGCTGAATATCTTTTCGTTATATTCAGGAGTTAAAAACAATTCCTTTAATGCTAAAACCAACTTAGGGAAACCTGAACGATACTTGGGATTAACTTTAATTTGTGAAATGGGCAGTTGACCTAATTGCAATTGTTGCTCGAATCTTTTTCTCATGGTTCAAAAATACTTGAATGTTGCTCCGAAATATCGAAACCTCGTTGTTAACTATATTATTAATCTCCTCAAAATTAATAATTTGCAATTAACCCACCAAACATATTAAGGTTTTTTCATCTTTTTTTTAAACCATTCATCTTTGCGTATATATTAGAATACTAATTAGTTAGGAGTTTTCTTTCAGGCACTAACTACAAAATCCGGTTGACAAAGGTAGATCGCGGTTACCTGCCACAAGAAAATGTTGAAAAAATACTGAAGAAAAAATTTAGTACTAAGCGATTGGAATTAGTTCGCGATATTTTTGTATTCTCATGTTTTACGGGACTCGCCTATATAGATGTAAAGAATCTAACTGAAAGAAATGTTCGAACGTCCTTTGATGGTAATTTATGGATAATGACTAAAAGACAAAAGACAAGTGTAAACTCAAATATACTTCTATTGGACGTTCCTAAGATGATTTTAGAAAAATACAAAGGTATTGCACTCAATGAAAAATTGCTTCCAATTTTAAGCAATCAAAAAATGAATGCCTATCTTAAGGAGATTGGTGATTTATGCGAAATAGACAAAGTGTTCAACAATGCGTCGGCGAAACAAGTAATAAACCTCTATAGAAGGACCTGGATCATCCATTTGGGTTATCCCCAAAG
>JBBRTR010000234.1:0-3142 GCA_038244215.1 Bacteroidales bacterium | reverse complement strand
TGATTTACACAACTATTGTCGTAGAAAAGTAAATGGAGTTGAAAAAATAATTGGTTCGCCAGAAGTTCCACTTGCCTCAATTAAAGACGTTTGGGCTCGACTAGCCGATCAATTCAAAACCTTCACCAATGTTTGGGGCTACGGATTAATGAACGAACCACACGACATGCAACAAGGGCCATTGCCATGGTTCAATATTGCACAATCGTTGATCGATACCATTCGGGTAATTGATGCACTTACCCCAATTGTAGTTGGTGGAGATGGTTGGAGCGGATCGTTCGATTGGGTGAAAAATTGTGACAAGTTAAAGAACCTCACCGATCCTTCCGCTAAAATTATTTTTGAGGCGCACAGCTATTGGGATATTGAAGGGAGTAGCGGCTCGTACAGCAAATCAGATGCTCTTAAGACCAACGCTTATAGAGGTGTTGATAGAGTAAAGCCATTTGTAGAGTGGCTAAAAAAGAATAACAAACAAGGATTTGTAGGTGAATATGGAATACCTGCAAACGATCCTGCCTGGGCATTGATACTTGAGAATTTTCTGAAATATCTTGCCGAAAATTGTGTAAACGGAACCTATTGGGCTGCCGGTTCAGGTTGGCCGAAAGATTATGATATTGGTGTTCAACCTCAAGCAGGAGTAGATAAACCTCAAATGGCTTCGCTAACCAAATACTTAGCAACAAATGGCAACTGCGGATTAATCGACACCATTTGCCCTAAGGTGATTATTCCAAAAGTGAAGATTAATAGGGACGATTGGAGTCAAACGACTAACATTATCATCAAGTCAGGAGATTCAATTGTGATTGCCCCTCAATTAATTGCTGAAGGAAAATGGAATTGGAAAGGACCGAACGACTTTCAAGATACCATGCGTGTAATCAGTATTAACGCGATTCAGCCTGATCAGTTTGGTAAATACACCATCACCTATACCAATAAATGCAACGATCAAACAAATGTTGTAATTACGATTTGTAGTTCAGCTGAAATTAAACCGTATGTGATCATTGATAGCGTCAGATCAGAAACTACAGAAATTACAGTTAATCTAGACACTGAAATTGTGTTTGATCCTGAACCACTCACTACCGGATCGTGGTTTTGGAGCGGCATGGGAATCGAAAGTAGTACGCGTATGTTGAAATTCAGTCCAACCATTGGAGGCACATTAACAGCGACTTATACCACCGATTGTGGAGAATCAACAACAAAAGAATTCAAAGTTTCAGTTCCGGATGGCGGTTATACTGTGCCGGGTACAATTCAGGCCGAAGATTTTTACGCCATGTCAGGAATACAAACCGAAACGACATCTGATGAAGGTGGTGGAATTAATGTCGGCTGGATCGAAAACAATGATTGGATGGAGTATCAGATTATTGTGCCAGCCGATGGAAAATATAAAGTTAGCTATCGGGTAGCAAGCCAATCCGCAGGTGGAAGAGTAGCCATCAGTTCAAATGGTATTCGCCTAACGACAATCAATATTCCGAATACCGGAGCCTGGCAAAACTGGTCAACAGTAACAACTTTAGTCGACCTACAAGCAGGTAGTCAAATAATTAGGCTTACAGCACTTAACGGTGCCTGGAATATAAACTGGTTTAAAATTGAAACAGATAATAATGTAGGAATTTCGGAGAGTCGAATGGCAGACAAATCAATTGAGATCTATCCAAATCCTGCAAAAAATACAGTTTATATAAAAATGA
This sequence comes from Bacteroidales bacterium, assembly GCA_038244215.1. Classification (GTDB taxonomy): domain Bacteria; phylum Bacteroidota; class Bacteroidia; order Bacteroidales; family Paludibacteraceae; genus Paludibacter. Next base: position 1,418 of record JBBRTR010000234.1, on the reverse strand, counting down.
GTAACCCAAGTTACATAAATATTTATAATGCGAACGGCAAGTTGGTCTATTCAAATTCTGAATACATAAATAGCATTTCTATTCCTGTACGAGAAATAGGAAAACAAGGGGTTTATATTATTAAAACAAATTCAGGAACGGAAAAGTTGGTGATTCAATAATTATAATAAACAATTAAAAATGAAGCGTATAGCACTTTTTTCCATACTATATATTATTTGTGCAATTTCAAATTCATTGTATTCTCAGGATGCGTACATTTTATCCTATTTTGGTGGATCAACCGGAAAAGAAGCTTTGAATTTAGCATACAGCACCGATGCCCTGAATTGGACTGCCTTAAATGGTAACAAACCTGTTTTAATTGCCACACTTGGCAAAAAATCTATTCGCGACCCGTATATTATCCGTAAACAGGACGGCACTTTTGTGCTTATGAGCACGGACAGTTGGTTCAGTGAATACGCTATTTTTTGGGATTCAGATGATCTGATTACGTTCAAAAACGAGCGGATCATTCGATTAAATACCATAAATCAACACGTTTGGGCACCTGAATGTATTTACGATCCGGTTTCGCAAAAATATCTAGTCTATTGGTCTGGCGATGTGATCTATGCAAATACAACTACCGACTTTAAGACTTTCTCAACTGCAAAAAAGTTTTTCGATCCAGGGCATATTTGCATTGATGCAGATATTGTTGTTGATAATGGTAATTATTTCCTTTTTTATAAAGACGAAACAGGTGAAAATACACCAAGTGGAACTACCGGCAAAGCCTTAAAAGTGGCCAAATCAAGTACGCTTGAATTCAATAGTTTCAAAACTTTCACCCCCGATTATATTACTGATCATTTAGTTGAAGGACCTGCATGTATTAAAGATTTAAGCCAAAACAGGTGGTATTTATATTACGACTATTTCTTTGGTGGAAAATGGGGTTGCTCCTATTCAGATGATTTAGCCTCGGGAAATTGGACTAAAATGGAGGACTCAGAATTTAGCTTGCCTATGGGAGTGCGACATGGAAATGCTGTGAAAGTTATACAGACAGAATTGGAAAAAATAAAGAAGGCGGTTTACCTGGAAGCTTTTTATACGGAAATAGTTTCTACTTCTGAAAAAACTTCGCAGTTGTGGAAATACACAACTCAAACGCCTCCGGTTAATTGGAATAATAGCACCTTTGACGATACCAACTGGAAATCGGGTAAAGGCGGCTTTGGTACACAGGGCACTCCCGGTGCAGTAATTGGCACTGTATGGAATACCAATGATATTTGGATTCGACGTGAAGTTAACATTGGCAATTTATCTCAAATTGACACAAAAAATCTGGTGTTACGCCTTAATCATGATGAAGATTGTGAGGTGTACATCAATGGAATACTTTCTTTAAAATTGTCAGGATTCAC
>JBBRTR010000233.1:0-3159 GCA_038244215.1 Bacteroidales bacterium | reverse complement strand
GTGGACATAAACTCTTTTTTCCGCTTTCCCTCTCCACTGGGAGAGGGTGTCCGAAGGACGGGTGAGGTCCTTTGAATTTTTTTGCTTACTTTTTTGTTTCAAGACAAAAAAGTGAGTGGGGTTTGGGGCAAAGCCCCATATCTAAAGAATTTAATATAAGTATCTTAATTTGATTCTATGTATTTTTGTCATGTACTAAAAATCAAAATTTAAAAATTTCCATTTTAGATTATTTGCTTCCAACGAACCAAATAATCTCTCAAGAAATTCAACTTTAAATAGATCTCTTCGCGTATTATAATATCCTTGTAGTAAAACTGTTTCATCATTGATAAACCGAACCATACCATCGGCATGACCATACAATTCTGCTACATTGCGAAAAACGCTATACCGAACATCTTTGCAACATTAGGTTCAACGGACGATGTCATATTCCTCTGCAAAAGCCACTTCACGTTGATTATTTACAAAGAAATTTCGAAGAATACGATCTTCTTTTTTTTCCGAGGGATTTGTGGGTATTATTTCGGTGAGATGCCACATACCTGCTTTTATTATTGCTTGTTTTACAATGGGAACAGTTTCGAAATCGGTATTAGTAAAGAAACTTAATTTATCCAATCCAATATATTTACTGTCTTCTAATTGTATTCCTAATTCTTTGTTTAAAACAGAACCCTCCGGTGTGATAGGAGATGAAAGTGGTAGAAAACTCAATAATAACACAGCACCATCCTGTATAGAAAAAGGAAAATAACCGACAGGTTTACAAGTAAGTCCGAGAGCTGCTATAAGCAATTGACCATTAACCGCTTTTACAACTTTAGGAACAAGAAACGAAATAGCAAAAACCATATTTCTATACCCGTTATCTTTACAGTCCATTCGTTCAGCTGATCGACGCAAGGCATGGCTCTGAATAAAAACCGGAAGATTGATGTCCGTTTCAATTTGATTCTGTACTTGTTTTTGTGATTTATAGCTATGTTTTTCCAATAGTTTTATTGAAATTTCTGCCATCACGGGCGACGGTGTCAACTCTCCTGAATACGGATTATAATAACCCAACCGGAATGCCGAATGAGTTTTTCCTTCAATATGAAATTTCTTGCGCTCAGGCTGTATAGACGAAACAGTAATCACATTTTCCATTCGTCCTTTTAAAGAATCAATGTAACCGCCTTCTTTACAGGTATAATACCGATAATTGGGCTGGGTTACATACAAAAAAAGAGACATCAAAATTCCCCCTGTTCGAACAGCATAATGATCTTCTTCATGTTCATCAACATATTTCAGCAATGGAATCTTTATTTTTTCCAGCAATTCAATCTGATCCGGAGCAACAATAAACATATCCCTATCATAATTCCGGAAGGCAAAAATCAGTGTCAATCCAAAGGTTACATATTCAAGAAAAGAGATATTAAATGATGGATCACCGAAAAAAGTAGTCTTTTCGTAATAGGACATGGCACCATTGAAGAATTTCAGATAGGCAAGCGGTACACGGTTGTCTTTTTCAGCACGTATTCTGTACGGGGTATGCCGTACTAACATGAGATTTTGTTTCGTTCGCTTGGAAAGTGCATCAAAGGCCGATGACTCCAGACCAATCAACAACATAAATTTATGGGCTGTGTTTACAAAATCATCGAAATAGGTTTTTGTGATAACCAAATACGATTGTAAAGGTTTTTTCGATGCCACATTTTTCTTTTTCTTATTTTTCTTACTCATATCAGCATGAAAAATTTTAATTGTTATCTGAATTAGTGATTTTTATGTATTTAGTTTTGCCAAATAAGCATGTTAGCCCCAAACTTTAAAGCGCAAAGGTAATGTTTTGTATTTCTTTTAACCCGTCAAAATTCAGAGAGATTCGAACAGATACTCACGTTACACTCTCAACATAGTTCTTATTAAAACCTAACAGGTTTTCAAAACCTGTTAGGTTTGCGCAGATCGTTATAAAAAATATATGTAGACACAATTCAGCACCTTTTGACTGAAAAGTCCCGCTAGCGCAGGCCTATAAACTTGCTTCTTCTTTTTAGCTTTTTTATTGGCACGGATTGCAGCTTGGTTTACCAAGAAATCCGAGCAAGCGGGGGATTTCTTACAATGATAAAACAAATTTATATCCACTTTTTGCGCCGCTAGCGCAGGACTGTGACCTGTGCTTCTTCTTTATATCTTCTTTATTGGCACGGATTCCCTCGCTGCCCCACGAATTGTATCGTGTATCTATATAATTAAATCAACACAATATCCAATAACCGCTGTGATTTATTACACATTCGTTTTGTTTTAGCTGGGGGATTTCAAGACGGGTCTTTACATTATCCTGTTGCGAAAACGTAAAAACCGTTGTTGATAAAATGACAAATAACAATAAGCAAAATTTCTTCACGTTGGTGTTGAATTGGTTGAAGTCTTTGAGGTTTAAACAATGGCTTCACAAAGCGTAAAGCCATTATTGGATCTAATCTACATCCTTACGCTCGGCGTTAAGCTATTTCCTTCGGATTTGCACCATATTCATTTTCTCCCGGTACACTGTCGGTCAACGCCAATACAAATAACCATATTCCTCCAATGATAGGAATCAGGGCAATAAGCAAATACCATCCACTCTTGCCCACATCATGCATTCGGCGGACCCCAACTGCCAAACTAGGAATTAATACAATTAAGGCATACAAAAAATAAAAAGCTCCATAAGGCATTGATCCAACAGTTGTACCCAACACATTGTCTAAAATCAAGGCAACAATTAAAAAGATTGCATTAAATAAAGCAAAATACCAATACTCACTTCTTCTTGCCCTACCTTCAAATTTAGCATAGTTTCTCAAAACACTTAAATAGTAATTCATAACATTAGATTTTTTTATTGTTTTTCCTACTCGTATGGCTTTTCGGTAACGCCTCTGTAATTTTTAAATAATTACAGTATTATAGTGTGATTTTTGTTTATCAATTTAAACCGATAACCTTGTAATGTTGAGTTATTAAAATAAATTGAACAATATATAGTCTTATTTTGAAATCAAATCTTAATATTTAATCATAAAAAATAATGGAAGATAACTTATTGTGAATTTCTTCTAAGTGCTTCGATAATGTATAGAAATATAAGGCTTCAGCCATCCC
>JBBRTR010000232.1:0-3214 GCA_038244215.1 Bacteroidales bacterium | reverse complement strand
TAATGGCTTTTAGTGTATTTCAACTTTTTGGATAAAAAATTATGCAGGATATAGTAGTTATAATTATCGGAATCGGAGTTTTTGGCTATTTAGCTTATAAAATCTATAGAATTATTACCCGAAAATCTTCGGTCAATTCTAGTTGTGGAGGTTGCACAGGCTGTTCTTTAAAGGAAGAAGTAGATTGTAAACAAAAAAGTTGATTATTGTTTCGTGTATTTCTTTTTCCTTACAATTTGATAAACGAATCCAAAAATTAATAAAATCAGAACCGGAATAATTGTATTGACAAGTTGAAAAGTAATTCGTTCATCTGAACTTATGCTTTTGTTCAACAACCTTAATTTCAGAGTTCGTGAACGTAATTGCATCCAACCTTCGTTATCAGTCAGATAAAGTACTGCATTTAAAATAAATTCTTTGTTACCGAATTGCTGGTTCATATACCGATCGTAACCCAATTGCATAACAGTACTATCCGTTTTATAGGCTGAAGTGTCGTTCCGAATTACATCTCCATCAGCAACCACAATCTGTCGGGTTATTACACTTTTCGGAAGAAAGGCTTGAGTGTTCGTTAATCCCTTTGGAGTCATCCGATTTTCAAAATCAGAATCAAAATTTCCTTCCAAAGCCACTGCAACGGGAACATATCCGGTATTGAAATAGGCTTTATCAGTAGGTTTGGGATTATTGCTTAAATCGATGGTCGTTGGTGTACCGACGATATGCGTATTGTTTGAAGTTGCCAAAAGTAGCTGAGCTTTAACCTGTTTGTTATCGCCAACCAAATCAATTCCCGAACAAAAATCAGCTTTTACTTCAGTTACGTTTCGTGTAACCGGATGATCCGGTGATGTCAGTAACAAGGGTGAAAAATAAAATGGAGTCGGTTCAAATTGCGGAGTTGCATTTGCCGGTGCAATATTAACCGGTATCGAAGTGCATTGAACATCCTGTAATAGAACCGGATTAATCCGAACGCCATAGCGGAACAATTGATCATCCAGATTCAAATCTAAAGCTATAGCTGGAGAAAGTCCGGTTATCGATAAGTTTTCTTTTGAAATACGAACAGCATCAATGAGCCAAAGCACACTTCCACCATGCATAATGTACTGATCAATAATGAATTTGTCCGATTCGCTGAACGGAAATTTCGGCTTGGCTATAATAATGGCTTTGTAATCATTTAAAATGGCTGCATTCGTGGCTAAAACTCCACGATCGATTTGAAAATAACGGCTCAATGATTTGCTGATATCATATGTCTCTTTCTCACAAAGTTCGCCATGTCCTTCGACAAAAGCAATTTTCTTTACGACTTTATTCGTTGCTCTTCTGATTCCATCCGTAATCTCAAATTCCAGATTTTCAATGGAAATATTAATATTTTCATCGCCGGAATTTCCTAAAATATTTTTCAGTAAAGAAACCGGAACTGTCGTGTTTTGATAACGGATTTCAATCCATGGGAATATAATTTTTTCAATTGATTTTCCTTCTTTATCTCGTTCGTAAACTGCGGTAGGAGTTAATCCACGAGCTTCCAAACCAGCATAATTTTTCTCACGCTGTTCTGAATTAGCAGCTAATGATGGATTAATAAAATGAACATTTATATTCTTGGCAGAGTAAACTGAAAGTTCGTCCAATAACTCTGAGGTGGCTTTTTTCAATCTCAAAAATCCCGGATTTAATTCTCCATCGAGATAAATATTCACTTCCAAAGGATATTCAACTTTTGTCATCAGGTTTTTGGTTTGATCGGATAAACTGTATCGTTTATCCGAAGTCAAATCAAGCCGGATAAAATAAAATCCGGAAAAAATGACTACTCCCAAAATACTGAATAAAAAGATTAAGCTTCGTTTGTTTCGGGTTTTCATTTATTGCTTTTTACAAACAGGATTTGAATATCTTGTTTTTTTGTGTTTAATTTTTTACGTTCCCAGTTCTCTTTTGTGTTCCCCAAAGTGCCATTTCGCCTTTAATTGCTCTCAAATAGGCTTTTAATAAAACCCAGAAAAGCAACTGACGATAAACCAAACGTTGGGCAAAAATATAAAAGATTTTTCTCCAATCGAATTTTTGATGATCGTAATGATAAGCCAATATTGAAATCGCGATATCGAGGAAAAAGTATAACAAATACAAGATAATGTATACGTCGGCATTATACGTAAACAAGCCTGCAATAAACAGAATATCTACAATCGGTGAAAAAATTGGAATCAGGAAATTAAAAATAAGTAAATTAGGAAGAACAATCCACCCAATATTAAATTTTTTGAAACTAAATAGCAAATCGCGGTGTTTCCAGAAGCTTTGCATCATGCCAAATGACCAACGGAAACGTTGTTTCAGAAACATTTTCACCGTTTCGGGGGCTTCGGTAAATGCAAGTGCGTCATTACTTGATTTGATGGTATATCCGGCTCTTAATAAGCGGAGTGTCAAATCGCAATCTTCGGCTAATGTGTCAGTTGTGAATCCATCTATTTCTGCCAAAGCACTTTTGCGGAATGCTCCAATCGCACCAGGAACTACCAAAATTCCATTTACAAAATCGTAAGCACGCCGGTCAAAATTCTGACTGGTTGTATATTCAATTGATTGCCAGTTAGTCAATGTATTTATAGTGTTTCCTACCCGCACATTTCCGGCTACAGCAGCAACTTTTTCATTGCTGAATAAAGGAATTAATTTTGAAACTGCATCGGGTCTCAGCATAGTATCAGCATCAATACAAACCAGAATTTCACCGGTAGCTTGTTCGATACCGAAATTCAATGCAGAAGCTTTTCCACCGTTTGGTTTTGTAAGTACTTTAACTTTAGGGTTGTTGGCAAATGCTTTAGAAATATTTTCGAAGGTATTATCTTTTGAACCATCATCAACGAAAATAATATCAAAATCAGGATAGTCTGATTCAAGCAAGTGATTTACAGTACGCTCAGCATTTAGTTCTTCATTATAAGCTGGAACAATTATACTGATTTTTGGATGATAGGATGAAGGAATACCTTTCTGTTTTTTCTCTTTGTATTGTTGCAAAATTGCCAGCAAAGCAATTGATAAAAGCCTGAAAATGATTAAAAGAATGGCAATAATAAAGAATCCATGCAAAAAATGTTGCCATAGAAAGGTTATAGCAAAGAAAAGATAATCCAGATCTTCAGAAAACGTGAATTGACTCTGAACAGGAGGCATT
>JBBRTR010000231.1:0-3231 GCA_038244215.1 Bacteroidales bacterium | reverse complement strand
CTAAGAATTAACGATACCGGGAAAGATGGACAAACGCTGACATTTAGTACAACAAATTCTGACAAAGATGTTCTTTTCTTCAAGGATGCAGACGAGCATTACGACAAATACATGAAATCGACCATCAAGCAAAAAATGAACGACTATGATTTGCTTTTTAACGAACCGGTTCAAATTTATTCCAATATTGAAAATGGCTTAGGAATTTTTGGTTCGGCAGCTATTACAAGTTTCAAACTATGAGATATTTATTATTCCTGCTTTTTATTCTCCCGGCAGTTGTTTCTGCACAAAACAATGTAACTGTCAGTGGGACAATATCAGACATCAATTCTGGAGAAAGATTAGTTGGTGCGGCCATTTATTCTGAGAACACAAAAACCGGCATTTCAGCAAATTCTTTTGGTTTTTTCAGTATTAAACTTCCTAATGGAATCAATACAATTCAGGCAAGCTATGTAGGTTATCAAACCGCTACCATTCGACTCAATCTGACTAAAGATACTATTCTGAATTTTTCGCTGAAAACTTCATTGAACCTCGAAGAAGTTACGGTAAAAGGGAATATAAACAGAAACTCACACCCCTATTTGTCGACTTTGAACATGATGAAGCTGGATATGGCCAAAATGGGAGATATCCCTGTTGTTCTGGGCGAGCGCGATTTATTAAAAGCGATTCAATACTTGCCCGGCATAAAGGGTGGAGCTGAAAACACCGCGGGGTTTAACGTCCGTGGAGGAAGCAGCGATCAAAACCTGATTTTACTCGATGGTGTACCGGTTTACAATGTATATCATTTGATGGGTTTCTTTTCGGTTTTTAACGGTGAAGCCATTAAGAACGCTGAACTCTACAAAGGTGGAATTCCAGCGAGATATGGCGGACATCTGTCATCAGTTCTTGACGTATCGATGAAAGATGGAAACCTGAAAAAACCGGAAGGCACATTTACAATTAGCCCGGTTGCAGGAAGTTTGACATTGGAAGGACCGATAAAAAAGGATACCGCTTCGTACATTATTTCTGCCAGAAGGACATTCATTGATTTCCCTTTGATGCTAATCCAGAAAATGCAAAAACAGCCCTATATTGGCGGATATTATTTTTACGACTTCAATGCCAAGGCCAACTGGATATTAAACAGAGAAAACAGAATTTATTTAAGTTTTTACAGCGGACTAGATCGGAATTTCTTCAATGGAAATGACCAGGGTATAAAGCAAAGTTATCATTACCAATGGGGCAATACAACTACTGTACTGCGTTGGAACAGTACGGTCAATTCTAAACTCTTTTCTAATACTTCATTGTATTTTAGCAGCTTCAGCAATACACAACAAACCAAAGCGAAGGAAAATGAATCGGTCAATCTGTTCAAAACATCCTCTAAGCTAAACGAATGGAGTATCAAATCAGACTTCGACTATTTTGTTTGGCCCGGACATGTTGCCCGCATTGGAGGCAAAGTATCGCTGATGTCTTTCAGTCCTGATATTATCCAGCTACGAAATGACGAAAGTAACACCAACCTATATCAGGTAAATAAAAAACAAGCATTCATCAGCGAAATCTACATGGAAGATGCAATAAAATGGAAGAATCTGAATATCAATGCCGGCCTCAGGGCTTCCTCTTATAGCATTGAAAAAAAAACCTATTTCTCTGTCGAACCCAGGCTTGCCCTCAACTGGAGCATTTACGAGGATTTAAACATCAGTGCAAGTTATATGCGAAATAGTCAGAACTTGCATTTATTGACCAACTCATCCCTCGGACTTCCAACCGATTTATGGGTAGCATCAACCAAAAACATTGCGCCTCAAAGAGCAGGTCAGTTTTCTTTGGGGCTTGAAAAACACATCGGGCCGAAATATACTTTGAGTTTGGAAGGATATTATAAAACCATGAAAAATGTAACCCGTTTTAACGAAGGGGCCGCCTTTCTGAGCGGAAGAGACCGGAATTGGGAAACAAATGTATCGGTTGGTGAAGGCAAAGCTTATGGCAGCGAATTCATGTTCCGCAAAGAAAACGCGAGGTTAAACTGGATGCTGGCTTATACTTTGTCGTGGTCGAACCAGCGTTTTGACTACATTAACAATGGCCGTTGGTTTCCGTTCAAATACGACCGGCGACATGATGTCTCTGCATTGATTGATTACAAGTTAAAAAGTAAATACTCGGGCGAACGCAAAATCAGTTTGGCCTTTGTTTTCCAATCAGGAAACCATGTAACTATCAACGACACTGAGATCGAAGGCGTAAACTTGCCGGGTATAGAGTTTGCCGCATTTCCTGATGGCAGAACAATATTCAGTACCCGCCAAACATATCAAAACCCTAATAATTTTAAGATGCCTTCGTTCCACCACCTTGACCTGAATTATTCGGTAAAGCAATACCGAAGCAGCGGGAAAGGACATGAATGGTCATTTTCGGCATATAACATTTATAACCATCTGAATCCATGGATGACTTACAAAAAAGACGGAGTGCCCAAACAACTCAGCATTTTTCCGTTTATCCCATCGGTTTCATACCGGTACAAATGGTAATCACATTTATGCAATTTAATATAAAAACACATGAAAACAAGTACAACAATCTTATTTGTCCTGTCAGTTCTTGTTTTAAATGCTCAACAGAAATTCTCTGCGGGCATACAGTTGGAAGGAATCTATTCCACTCCAAAGAACCTCTCTATTATCTCTACGATGGAAAGTAGTTTTGGCACAGGTGGCGGGATATATTTACACAAATTATTACATAACAGTATATTACAAAATTCATTTTGAAAATCATAATTTAGATCCATTATAAATAGCATTTTGCATCAAAAATTTATCAATTTACAGGGTTACCTTTTGCCTGTATTGGGAATTAACTAATATATATTTGATGCTGATATTATATACAGAAGAATAAAAAGGTATGGAAGATTTTTATTGGGAGAGGCAAAATTGTAAAGTATAAAAAGAAAAACCCGGCCTCCCGAAGTAAATAGGGAAACCGGGCCAATAATTAATTATTTGTATAAACCCGGGAAGGGCAGTTATAGCTGCCCTTCCCACAAACATTTCAAAAGTATGAAAAATTTATTCTTTTTATCGGCAATTGCCGTAGTGTTAACAGTTTTTAACGGGTGCTCGAAGGACGAGCTACCTATGGACAAAAAGGTGAAAGAGGAAGTAAATTCTAAAAAGGCGGATGTGTATCTTGAAAATGGAT
>JBBRTR010000230.1:0-3250 GCA_038244215.1 Bacteroidales bacterium | reverse complement strand
CTAAACGACTTGAATTTATAGTAAAAGGTGACATCCCGAATCCGGGACTTTTACTTGCGGAACATTTGCAAAACAAACTAAATGAATCAGGCGTTACTGTCAGTGAATTACCTACCGATATTGTGCTAAAGAAAACGGAACGAAAACTGATTTATACCTACAATTCGCCTAAGCTGAAAGATATTATAACACAAACTAATTTTCACAGTATAAATGCTTATGCCGAGGAAATATTCCGGTATCTTGCGCTGAACAATCATAAAGTCGCCACGTCAAAAGAGGCAATAACCGAAATCCGATCGTTCTGGAAATCAAAAAATCTACCAATAGACCAACTTTTTATGTATGACGGTTGCGGACTTTCTCCATTGGATGCCATTTCGGCTAATTTCTTAGTGGAATTGCTGAATTATATGCAAACCAAGAGTCTGAATAAAGAAGAATTTTTTAATTCTTTACCTGTTTCGGGCGAAAGCGGAACTTTAAAGAATTTCCTGAAAAACACAGCACTTCAGGGGAAAGTTCATGCTAAAAGTGGTACCATTTCAGGAATGAAAAGTTATGCAGGTTATCTGAAAAAGAATAATAAAACCTATGTTTTTGCAGTGTTGGTCAATCATGCAAACGGAAGTTCAAAAGCTGTGACAGCAAAAATTGAAAACTTTCTTTTAAATGTAGCTAGCTCCAAAAACTAATTTGATTCCGTAACTGAAAATGAAAAAAAATCTGTTTATCAAGCAAACCCAATCTACCAATCAGTTACTTTGGGAAATGATACGATCACAATCTTTGCCCGAAGGATTCGTGGTGCGGACTGATTTTCAAAATGCAGGAAAAGGACAAATTGGGAATTCATGGGAATCGGAATTAGGCAAAAATCTGCTTTTCAGTGTGCTTCTGAACCCGCTTCACATTCCGGTTGACGAACAATTTCGCATTTCGCAATTGGTAAGTTTAGCCGTAAAAAAAACATTGGATGAATACTGTGATGGAATAAGCGTGAAATGGCCAAATGACATCTATTGGAATGACAAAAAATTAGGTGGAATTCTGATTGAAAACTCGCTTCAGGGGAATAAAATAAAAGCTACAGTTATTGGAATCGGACTGAATGTGAATCAGAAAAGTTTTGTAAGCGATGCTCCAAATCCCGTCTCACTGGCTCAGATTACAGGAAAGAGCCATTCCCGAAAAAGAATATTAGATTTGATAATTTCGAATATTCTGAATTTGTACAAAAAAAATGATGTAGAAAATATAAACACTGAATATCATGCGGCTTTATATCGTTCAACAGGATTTCATACTTATAAATCAGAGAATGAAACTTTTCAGGCGAAAATTATTAGTGTTCATGCGGATGGACAACTGGAGTTGGAAACAGAATTGGGAGAACGGAAAGGTTTTTATTTCAAGGAAGTCCAGTTTGTCTGAATTCCAATAATTGAAAATTGGTAATTGAAAATTGGTAATTGAAAATTGGTAATTCCTTACTTTATTTCCTCATAATCAACGTACTCACCTTCTTTTTTATCAAAAATTTTATGTTTTGACTCAGGTTGCTCAAACCCGTTACTTTGTTGATTTTGTGACGGATCAGTCTTTTTCCCAAAACCAAATATGGAACGGATAAAACCAAATATGCTCGAAATTATCATCAATCCGATAAACAGGACAAAAATGATAATAAAAAATAATACACTTAACATCTCAATTTAATAATATATATAACGAATTAATTAATCTGACATAATAATCTGTAATGTCTTAATATACAGAATGAACCGTCTTTGTTCTTTGTTCTTTAATCTTGCGGTCTATATAACCTCAAAAAGGAATTGATAATAATACTCTTTCATTTATTTCCCGACATTGAATCGGAAATTCAAAATACTGCTTTTGCAACACGTCTCACGCTTTGTGTAGCCATCATACTGTAAAAATGAATACTCGCCACACCATGCAATTTCAAATCGTTGGCTTGCTGCGTACACCATTCTACACCCACTTCAGTCGCTTCATCATCCGTTTTACATTTCCGCAATTCTGATGCAAATGCTTCAGGAATATCGGTATTGAAAATTTTGGGCAAAGCTGTCAGTTGATTTTTCAGCGTAATCGGTTTAATACCCGGGATTATCGGAATATTAATGCCAATGGATTTGCATTTTTCAACAAAATCGTAATACTTCTGATTGTCGAAAAACATCTGTGTCACCAGATATTCCGCTCCGGCATCTACTTTTTGTTTAGCGTAAAATAAATCGGAATCAATATTCGGAGCTTCCTCATGTTTTTCTGGATAACAGGCCATTCCGTATGAAAACGGAGTTACCGGCGATTTCATTTTCGCTCCATCTAAAAACAAACCCCGATTGAAATTGTTGACCTGAACCTGAAGTTCTGTGGCATTTTTATGACCGCTTGCAGAAAATTCACGTTCGTGTTTGGCTTTATCGCCGCGCAACAACAACAAATCGGTGATTCCTAAAAACTGAAGATCAATCAGTGCATATTCCGTTTCTTCCGGTGTAAATCCACTGCAAATAATATGCGGTACAACTGCAATATGATATTTATTCTGAATGGCTGCGGCTATGGCAACCGTTCCCGGACGATGACGTTCGGCAACCTGTTCAAAGAGCCCCTGAGTGTTTTCCCTGAAAACCAGTTCGCTTCGGTGCGTGGTGATGTTGATGTATTTCGGGTCGAATTCGCGTAAAGTGTCAATGGTTTTATACAGGTTTTCAATTCCATTGCCTTTAATCGGAGGCAATAACTCAAATGAAAAAGCAGTCGAATTGGCCGATTTTATCTTTTCTACAACACTCATGAACAAGTTAATAATTTAGTATTGACAGATGAAAGTTATAAAAAACCAGATTTGTCAATCAAAATTTAAATTCTAATTTGACTGTAAAAATACAATTTTTTTTCAAAAGTGAACGAACCGCTTTGTGAACGTTAACATGATTGGAACGTTTTGAAATCATTTAAAACATTTTCGGGCTAAACTTAACCGATTTTAAATGAGATTTAAATGACAAAAATCTCTTCAATATTTCCTGCAACTTCAAGTCCGGCATTTCTGCCTGTATCGTCGAGTAATACGGAATTTGTTTTTCTTTCAATTAATCTGATAGAGATACTGGCCGTCATGCTTTCCTCTATTCGACCTTCCATAAAACCACGGATCGGAGAAACCAAACTGGTTGACTTTTCACGTTGCGCATTGATTTCCAGTCGATAT
>JBBRTR010000229.1:0-3264 GCA_038244215.1 Bacteroidales bacterium | reverse complement strand
AACTGCAAAGAAAAGAATGAGCTTATTCATAACTTTAAATTGATTTTACTACAAAGATATACTTTTTTTATTTTCCCTTTTAGCTCAAAAATCATATATTTGATTTTTAAGCGTAAAATAATATGTACTTTTGCATAGTTTTTTATTTGTTCACACAGTAACAAAATGACTAAAAAGAATGAACATATAAATCTGACTTTCTTAAAATGACCACTAAACATCTCCATATCCAACCCAAGGAAATCAACCTAGAAATATCTTTACCTGCTTCCAAGAGTATTAGCAATCGGGCTTTGATTTTGAACGCGCTGGCATACAGTCCGTATGATATTCAGAATTTATCGGATTGTGACGATACGTGTGTTACGATAAAAGCACTGGATTCGAATGATACGACTTTCGATATTGGTGCAGCCGGTACTGCCATGCGTTTTCTGACTGCTTTTCTGTCAAAAACGGTTGGTGAATGGATTATTACCGGAAGCGATCGGATGAAAAACCGTCCGATTAAGTTGTTGGTAGATGCTTTGATTAGTTTGGGAGCGCGAATTGAATACGTTGAAAAAGAAGGATTTCCACCACTACGAATTTTTGGAAGCGCATTAACAGGCGGCGAAATCAGTCTGAACGGCGGTGTGAGTAGTCAGTATATTTCGGCTTTGATGATGATTGCGCCTTATACGCAGAAAGGTCTGAAAATTAAACTCGAAGGAAATGTGATTTCTGTTCCGTATATCCAAATGACTAAGAAAATGATGAAAGAATTCGGTGTGGAAGTTTCCTATGAAAATCATGAAATTGAGATTAAACCACAACTTTATAAACCGATCCAATTCAAAGTTGAATCGGATTGGTCGGCAGCTTCGTATTGGTACGAAATTTTGTCGATTGCCGGAAATGGTCAAATTTTTCTAAAAGGATTGAATCAAAATAGCTTTCAGGGCGATAGCAAAGTAGCTGAACTCTTCGAACAACTTGGTGTGCATACAGAATATCAATCGGAAGGCGTTTTATTAACTTCAACCGGAAATTACACAAGTCATTTTGAATATGATTTTGTGAACCAACCGGATTTGGCTCAGACCTTTGCTGTTACCTGCTGTTTGAAAGGTGTTCCGTTCAACTTCAGTGGGTTGCAAAGTCTGAAAATCAAGGAAACTAATCGCATTGCTGCGTTAATAACCGAGTTGAAAAAGCTTGGCTTTGTTTTGGTTGAACCAGATGAAGGTCAACTGACATGGTTAGGTGAAACTTGCGAAAAAACTGATAAAATAAGTATTTGTACTTATGAAGATCATCGAATGGCAATGGCTTTTGCACCCACAGCATTGATTTTCCCTGTTTCGATTGAACATCCTGAAGTGGTTAGCAAATCGTATCCTTCATTTTGGAACGACTTCTCCAAACTTTCATAAATTTAGAAAGCCAGGCTTAAACAACCACGAAGACCCCAGGGAGCAACTTTTTTACCATCCAAACTTGTGTGATTCAAATCGGTTAATCTCCAAACCGACTGAAGTGTAAAAATTCCTAGAATATTAGTCAATCCAACCCCAACTTCCATATAGGGTTTGTTCAATGGATTCAAATAGATTGGAAAATCATAATTCAATTTGTGAGAATCACTTAAGCCTCCGTAAGAAATATTAAACGAACACATTTCACGAAGGTTCAGAAGTTTGATCAACGGAATCTGATTCATGATTAGTCCGTTGAGCATTAATTCAGTGTGCAGATTCACGTATTTATCAGCACCGTATTCCATGACATTCATCATGTTATATTGGAATGCGCTGTAACCACCGGTTTCACTTCCCGGAGGAATTTCGAGCAATTGATAGGGTACATTTCCAAAAATCCAACCTGCTTCGGCAATGTAATTAAATTGTCCGATATCAAATTTGACAAACTGACGCAAAATAGATGATATTTTGCCGTAATTTCCCGACTGATTTCCGAACTGATATTTTCCTGCTTCCAAAATTCCATAAATAACAGGTTTGACGTTGGCAATATAAATGCGTTGCGTGTGGTCGTCATATTTCCGTTCATCAAACGAAAAGCGGGTTGAAAATGTTACTGATTGCTGTAACAATGAATTGTAAGTTGTATTCCCAATTTGCATTGGCATGTAGTCTGGGTTGGCAAACAAGATGTTGGAACGGACAAACAAAGTAGTTTCAATATCATTATTCCATTCGTTTGAAAAGGAGAATGAAACTTCATGACGTTCCGATACTTTTCCAACTGATTTGAATGCAAAAACTGAACTAGAAATATCTTCATCGCCTGTTAGCAGCGGATTTTCCCGAAACAGAAAGTTGTTATAATTATAATCTACCCGACGATAATCGTTGGTGTAATACAAACCAAAAACTCTGCGTTTTTCACCGTTTAATTTATATTCTGCCAGTCCGGAATATTTTATCACCTTATTATTAAAACCATACCCGACAGACCCGCCAATCGAAACGTTTTTCCAAAGATCTTCGTTTGTTCTGAACGGTAAAGTCAGACGCAAACCCTCAATATCTGTGATACGAATAATTTTTTCCACTTTTCCAATATCGATTTTACCAACTTTCATATAACCGGTAAACATTGCGTCGGCAATCCATTTCGCGGTTCGCAACAAAGGAGTGTTGTTCAGATCTTTCAATTTATCATCAAGAGATTCGGCAGTATATTCGCTGCGGGCAAAGTTTTGAGGTGTATTTAGAACTGAATCATCATACTTAAATGTCGCACTACGTTTTACAAAAATCTCAGGATTCGGATGTAAACTGTCTGCAAGCAATTCGTAATTCATATTTAACGCCATTTCTTCCGATTGTCGCGTCCAACTATTATTCGGCTGTTTGACGAAATTTTCTGATATCCGAAGATTATGAATAAAATTTATGTTTGCCTGATTTGGCAATTCGGCTTCAATTCCTGTTAATGAATATGAAGCGGAATCGATCCATAATTTGCCTACAAAAGCCAGATTCTTAGTGTTCTTTGTTCTAAAATGAATTTCATATTGTTTCCCTGAAGTTGTTTTGATACTGTCGGCTAAATAATAATTGTAATATGCATAACCGACATTCGATAAAGGGCTGACCAAACTTTTCCCAAAAACAGAAACCGAATTATCATAGAAATTCAGGTTGGTTTCCAATTCACCTACTAACTTTTCGAGGATCTTCGCACCTGTTTCGGGCGAAGAGAAAACATTTTTTGAAACTTCTTTTTTCTGATTTGAATTTAAAATAAATTTACTTT
>JBBRTR010000228.1:0-3300 GCA_038244215.1 Bacteroidales bacterium | reverse complement strand
ATACAACCACCGAATTTGCCGGTGTGGCAGGTAGTTTACAAATTTTTGATGTGAGTAAATATATTAGCGTTCCGATTGCAGCAGCATTAGTCTGGTGGTTGGTGGTGAAAGGAACTTACAAATTCAGCGAACGGGTATTTTTGATATTCAGTGCGTTTTTGCTGGTTTATGTATTCTCGGCATTTATGGGACAACCACATTGGCACGAAATAGGGAAAGCGATGATAAAACCCGATATTCAGTACAACAAAGCATATCTGGCCATTGTAATTGGAATAATCGGAACCACCATTGCACCTTGGATGCAGTTTTACATGCAATCGGCAGTAATTGAGAAAGGTTTGAAAATCACCGACTATAAATATACCTTGATGGATGTAATAATAGGAAGTGTCATTACAGTTGTAGTTGCATTTTTTATTATTATCTCTTGTGCTTCCACTTTGCATGTGAACGGAATCAACATAAGCGAAGCCAAAGATGCAGCCATGGCATTGAAACCGATTGCCGGCGATATGGCTGCAATTTTATTTGCTTTCGGGCTTTTTATTGCGTCTATTTTCTCGGCTACCATTCTACCGGTTGCCACGGCATTTTACGTGTGTGAGGCTTTTGGTTTCGAAGCCGGAATTGATAAAAAATGGAAAGAAGCACCGCAATTCTACTGGTTATTTACATTTATCATAATTATTGGTGCAGCTATAATTCTGATACCGAATGCACCTCTGATTCTTATTACTTTATGGTCACAGGTGGCAAACGGTGTGTTGTTGCCAGTAGTTTTACTTTGCATGATTTTGCTGGTAAATAATAAAGAGGTCATGGGAAAATATGTCAATAATGCTTTCCAGAATATTGTTGGTTGGACAACGATTATTGTGCTTATAGGACTCTCAATAACACTCTTAGTATCTTCATTCTTTTAAATATAAAAATTCTAAACCATAATAATTGTTAGCCCATGTCAGAATTAAAAATCTTTTACCACGAAAACGGGAAAATTAAAATATCCAAAGATCTTGATATACTTAAAAAATTAAACATTAAAGATATACTATGGATTGACTTAAACGATGTTCCTGAGAAAATAGAGGATGAGCTGGAAGATTTTCTAAAAATCTATATTCAGGAAGATGAAGAGATTGAAGAAATAGAGATGAGCTCGCGGTATATGCAAACTGACGACAGTATCGTGGCGAACTCGAATTTTTTGCAGGAAAACTACACATCAGACGCAGTGTCGTTTATTATAAAAAATGGTATTCTTGTTTCCGTTCGAAATGTAGAATTAAAATCGTTCAACGAAACCATCAAGAAGATTTATGCCAATACAAACAGTTATCCGACCGGTTTTCATGTGTTGGTAGCCTTGTTCGAAACGCGTGTAGAATATGATGCCGACATGATAGAGGATGCTACCGACCAGATTACAAGTTTAAGTAAGACACTGAACACCGAGGCCGATTTGGATGAAGATATTTTGATTCGTATTAAAAACTTACAGGAAAAAGTGATGATTATTCGTCAAAACCTCATTGACAAACAACGTGTAATTTCTAATATGCTAAAATGTAATTTTTATCCCGAAGAACTTCTGCCACGTTTGTCCATGATTATTAAAGATATTAATTCATTGTTCGAATATACACGTTTCGGATTCGATCGGTTGGATTACTTGCAGGATACGTTCCTTGGTTTGGTAAACCTGCAACAGAATAAAATCATTAAAATATTTACCGTGGTTTCGGTAATTTTTATGCCACCAACGCTTATTGCCAGCATTTACGGTATGAACTTCAAACATTTACCCGAACTGGACTGGAAATGGGGTTATCCTTTATCCATTATCCTTATGCTCTGTTTTTCTGGAGCTGTGCTGATTTATTTCCGAAGGAGAAAGTGGCTATAATTCGACAAAAACTTAATGACAAAAATGGCTGCCTTAAAAAAATAAGACAGCCATTTTTAATGTATTCTGTTAACTGATAACTAAAATCAGGCTTTTCCTGCGCTTCCCAAAACGTTTACGGTTTTGTGTGCATACAGTTTTTTCAGTTCATCGCGTGCTGGACCGATATATTTACGTGGATCGAATTCGCCGGGTTTGGTAGCCATCACTTCACGAATTGCAGCAGTCATTGCCAAACGGCCGTCAGAGTCGATATTGATTTTGCAAACAGATGAAGAAGCCGCGTGACGCAATTGTTCTTCAGGGATTCCGATAGAATCTACCAATGCACCACCGTATTTATTTATTGTATCAACATATTCTTGTGGAACAGAAGAAGCACCGTGTAACACGATTGGGAAACCGGGAATTAGTTTTTCAATTTCTTCCAAAATATCAAAACGCAAAGGAGGTGGAACCAAATGGCCGTTTTCGTCACGTGTGCATTGAGCGGGGGTAAATTTGTTGGCTCCGTGTGAAGTTCCGATAGAAATAGCCAATGAATCAACACCGGTTCTTGAAACAAAATCAACAACTTCTTCAGGTTGAGTATAGGTGTGGTGTTCAGCAACAACATCATCTTCAACACCTGCCAAAACACCCAATTCGCCTTCAACGCTTACACCGTGAGCATGCGCATATTCAACCACTTTTTTGGTCAACGCAATGTTTTCTTCGTATGGAAAATGTGAACCATCAATCATTACGGATGAAAAACCTGAATCGATACAGCTTTTGCATAATTCAAAAGTATCACCGTGGTCAAGATGCAAAACAACAGGAATGTTCATTCCCAATTCTTTAGCATATTCTACAGCTCCCTGAGCCATGTAACGAAGCAAAGTTTGGTTGGCATATTTACGAGCACCACTCGATACCTGAAGAATAACCGGAGATTTTGTTTCAACACAAGCAGCAATAATAGCCTGCATTTGTTCCATGTTGTTGAAATTAAAAGCAGGAATTGCATATTTTCCTTCAATCGCTTTTTTGAATAAGTCATTGGTATTGACCAATCCAAGTTCATTGTAATTTACCATTTTAGTCGAATTTTAATGTTTGATAATTTGACCGCAAAAGTACTCAATTTTTATTAAATATGAAAGTGAATCGAATCATAAAGTAATAAATGAAAAGAATGGAAATCAGTTATTGAAATTTTTATTGAATTTGCGATTTATTAAAATGAACAAATGTTGGCAATTATTAGTTGTTACCTTAAATCCGCAATTGATATTATCATCATTAATTGCGTGTGTTTCTCTAGACTATTTTAACTTACGCACTTTTTATGGGCTATTTTTCACCCTAAATTATTTTTTATCGTAGTTTTTCACGACATTAATTTTATT
>JBBRTR010000227.1:0-3311 GCA_038244215.1 Bacteroidales bacterium | reverse complement strand
GATCATCATCGGCTGCGCCGGTAATGACGCCGGGCCCTAAAACCTTAAATAAAGCTTTTACCCTGACGGACAGCGTTTTTTTGGTTTTTGTATTTGTCATACTGTATTTACCCCATGATAAAAGTCAGCAAATCTGAATTGAGTTGATCCTTGTGCGTATCAGCCAACCCATGAGGGCCACCGGCATAGATAGTAAGTTTCGCATCTTTAATAAGCTTAACTGCAAGTTTCGCCTTCATTTTTATCTGGCTTGTATTGTTGCTTCTGGTTAGTTTGTTTTTTTCAGTTCATCTTCTTTGAAGAAGTTTTTTTTCGCTTTTGTTGTAACCTACTATCAAGTGGCTACTTACCTATTGTTTTTGACTTGCAGAATGTTTTTCATTCTTTTTTTGTTTGTTTTTTTTTGTTTTAGAAACAAACTTGTTACATAATTCGTATAAAATGTTACAGGATTCACGTCTAAAGGTTTGGAATTACTATTCCTAAAATCCGTATTAAACAAATTACTGATTAATAATCTTGTATAAGCGGACATCATATGACAACAACCTTACTGAAGGAGGCAAAACTTTTCCAATATTTGTTTTATGCATTATCCCTATTCTTGATCTTATCCAAGCAAGATATATCCCTTCATTTGCCATGTAAACACGGGGATCTCGAACTTTTTCTGTTGTTTTATCTTCTGATATTTCTGACATAAATCATCTCTCTTTATTTCTATTCATTCTCCGAATCTAATATTTTATTTTCTTCTCTTATACGAACATTAAGCATTACGGCATTAAGAACAGAGAAAACAAAAGCAGTAACAAATAAGTTGAAAATCAATGGGATAACTGCAATTTCGCATATAACTATAAAATAATTAGGATGTTTCACGTATTTATAAAGTCCTTTGCGCACTAATTGATGATTTGAAATGTGAAAAATTTTCGTATTCCAATATTTCCCCAACGAACTTATTACCATTACTTTTGCTACTATTAAAATTAAATAAACGAACAGAAAGAAATAATTGACTGTTTGGGTTGGTTTCAAATAATACTCAATTATTAATGATAGAATAAAACTCACATGCAACAATACAATAAACGGATAATGTTTTTGCCCATATTCCTCGGCACCATTTGCCCTCAACCATTTTTCATTTTGCCTGGATACAATTAGTTCGGTTATTCTTAATCCGATAAGGAAGAATATAAAAATTAGAAAAGCCATATATTCTTATTTTTTCATATCCAACAACACCATTTCACTCGAAAATCCGGGTCCCATTGCTACCATTAATCCATACCCGGACTCGAAATTCTGATTGTTCAAAAATTTCTCCAACACATACAATACAGTGGTACTCGACATATTCCCATAATCATTCATTGTTTCGCGGGTTATTTTCAGAAAATCTCCTTCAATTTGCAATGCATCTGCATAAGCTGTTAAGACTTTTTTACCACCCGGATGGAAAATGAAATTTTTAATATCGCTCAGTACAAGATTGTTTTTTGTGAGGAAGTCGACTACATCTATTTTTATATTCTTGTCAATAAGGGCAGGAATGCTTTCAGAAAAAAGTACTTTGAAACCTACATCCAGAAATTCCCAACCCATTACATCGAGTGAATCGAAATACAATTTACTGCCGGAAGCGATAATATTTATATTTGATTCGTTTTTATACGTATCACCCTTAATGATGGAGGCGACAATACCATCTGAAAATAGACTAGACGCCACGAAATTACTTTTACTAAAGTCTCGTCTCAAGAAAGTCAATGAACATAGTTCCACACAGACTAATAAAACGATGGAATCAGGATTCGACTGCGCAATAGCATTTGCTTTTGCCATTCCCGAGACACCACCTGCACACCCCAATCCAAAGATTGACATTCGATTCGTGTGTGGATTCATTTTCATCTTATTGATAATTAATGCATCCAAACTTGGTGTTGCAAGCCCGGTGGATGAAACGAATATTAAATCCGTAACATCCAACTTATTGAGTTTTGCTTTTATCAAGCATTCTTCAATAGCCTGAATAGAGTAATCCAATGCAAAACGAATAAACTCTTTATTGTTTTCCTCAAAACTATTGTCTGAGTCATACGAGCGTAGCGGTTTACATAAGTTCCGGGATATTATTTCCGTGTTATCGAAAATGCTTAATATTCTATCTATTTGGGGAAAATTATCTACGAATAATTCTCTTGCAAATGATTTTACTTCCTGCTGAATTACTTTATGCGGAAGATCTACTTTTGTTACTGCTGCAATTGAACTCATATTTTTAAATTATTTTTTTTGGGGGTTGATAAATGATAATAAATCAGCATTTAATAAATCTTTATGGGTGTCGGCCAAACCGTGAGGACCATTTGGATAAATTGCGAGTGTCGCATTTTTGATAAGTTTTAACGCAGCTTTTGACGTAGTTTCAATCGGCACAATTTGGTCATCATCCCCATGAATAATTAGGGTTGGAACGTCAATTTTTTTCAAGTCCTCGGTAAAATCTGTTTCAGAAAATGCCTTTATACATTCATATTGGTTTCTTAATCCGCCCATTATTCCCTGATGCCAGAAAGTGTCACGAACGCCCTGCGAAACCTTTACATTTTTATGGTTTGTACTGTAGAAATTTGTAGTAAGATCTTTGAAGAACTGAGATCGGTCTGCTCTTACACCAGCACGTATTTCGTCAAATTTTTCGATGGGTACTCCTTCAGGATTTGCTTCAGTTTGTAACATTAGCGGAGTTACCGAACCTATAAGTACAGTTTTTGCAATGCGCGACGTTCCGTAACGACCGATATAACGGGCAACTTCTCCACCTCCAGTAGAGTGTCCAATTATAGTAACGCCTTTCAAATCAAGCGTTTCGAATAGTTCTGCCAGATCATCAGCATAAGTATCCATATTATTCCCGTCCCATGTCTGATCGGAACGACCGTGACCACGCCTATCATGCGCTATACATCGAAATCCTTGAGAAGCAAGGAAAAGCATTTGTGAATCCCCTGCATCGGCACTTAACGGCCATCCGTGACAGAAAACTACAGGTTCGCCTGAACCCCATTCTTTATAAAAAATTTCCGTACCATCTTTGGTTGTTATTGAGCTCATAATATTTACTATTTAATTGATTTAATTATTATTATTACTATTATCCGGGCTTTTGCCAAAAGTCATTGCTAGAAGATTGCGAACAAAGCCAATTTATAATGCAAAATTACTTTTGATCAATACAAAAGTGTTACATAATTTTTTGAAAATGTTACATCATTCACACTTACTATGTAATGCTTTTT
>JBBRTR010000226.1:0-3315 GCA_038244215.1 Bacteroidales bacterium | reverse complement strand
TCCTGTAGCTGCCTTCAATGTTGTTGATAATTACGAAAGCAAACAGGGTCAGATAATGATAAACAACGGAACTATAAATGGCACTGACTATGAGTGGGATTTTGGTAACGGAAAAACGTCATCGGCAGATGCTCCGACAGTTACTTTTGACAGGGAAGGACATTATACTATACAACTCATCGCATGGAATGGCCCGAGTTGTGCCGACACTTTGACAATGGCTTACGATCTGATGTTCAAAGGGCTTTATGTACCCAATGCCCTGAACCCCGGAAATATGGATCCTGAGGTGGCTGTATTCAAGCCAAAAGGCGTAAACCTGAAGTCGTACCTGGTTGAAGTTTACGACAGATGGGGCATACTGCTTTGGAGTTCAACAAAGATTGACAGTAAAGGATCTCCATCCGAATCATGGGATGGAACCTTACATGGAGAAGTTCTTAAAGAAGATGTATATGTTTGGAAAATCTCGGCACAGTTCAATGATGGAGAAGTGTGGGATGGAACCAATTCGGGCAACAATGAGAATATGCCACAAAAGAAATCCGGCACAGTCACTCTAATACGTTAACTAAAGATTAAAACAAAAAAAACAACACTTTAAGCACTTATTTGTAACAATCACCAAACAGGCAGCTTTATCTGGCAAATGCTAACAAATAAAGAACAACACAATGAAAACCAGCAACTCAAACAGCTTCCGGGTATTTAAAGCAATACTTTTACTTGTCTTACTATCCGTATTAGGCCAGCTCAAAGCACAGGACGCCACCTTTTCGCAGTTTTATAATAATCCAATATATTCAAACCCAGGCTATATCGGACTTAACGCTGGTATGCGTGCCCGCTTCAACTACCGTGATCAGTGGACAGGGTTGCCGGTTGATTTTAAGACCTACAGCTTTTCGATGGATATGGCCGAACGCAATATTCCAGGGTCAGGTGGACTTGGATTATTGGTTTCGTCGGATAAGGCAGGAACAGGAATGATAAAGTCAAATAGCGTAGGGATAGGCACCGCAGCACGCATTCCACTGTATGAGAATATGATTGCACAAATGGGGTTTATGGTTTCGTATGTACAAAAAACGGTAAACTGGGACGAATTGGTTTTCACTGATCAGCTTAATGCCCGTTACGGCAATATTTATCAATCGGCTTTTGAAGCACCTTCCTCAAATCGTGTATCTTACCCTGATTTCTCGGTGGGTGGAGTTTACCGTTTTGTTGAATCGGGTTCAATGTTTTCGAGTATTCAAGGCACATTTGGAGCTGCTGTACATCATGTTTTTACTCCCAACGAATCTTTTCTGGGACTTAATTCTCCCTTGCCACGCAAACTTGTTATCACCGGCGATCTTGTACTTGATATGGATAATGGTGGCGGGCGTTCTTCCTCCTATCGTTCGTACAAAAAAAGCAGCGGCGGATTCAAATTCAATCCGGCATTTCAGTATGAGAAGCAAGCTGATTTTTCAACCTATAACTTAGGGATGAATATTCTGAAATCATCCATTTATTTTGGCGTATGGTTACGCAACCAGGATTTCAACTTTTTTGAAGCAAAGGATGCTATTTTCCAGGTGGGTTTTAACGCACCCTGGAGTAAAAATTCGCGTGTAAAAGTAATGTACACCTATGATTATCTGATTACCGATCTTAGAACCGCAGGCCGCGCATCGCACGAAATTTCACTGGTTTTTGAATTCGATGAGTTCAGCTTGTTTGGAGGAAATTCGGGTGGATCGTTCCCCGGTAACCGTGGAAGAAATAAGAATGCGATGGAGTGTACCCCATTCTAAGTTTTTTCATATTACTTTTTATAAAAACCTGCTTTCCTCGGCGGGTTTTTTTTTGACTTCACCACCTTCTCCTGAAAAAGGAGAGGGGTGACTCCACAATCAAGATTTACTATTATTGAGGAAAAGCTAAATCACTAAAACTCGT
Organism: Bacteroidales bacterium; assembly: GCA_038244215.1. Lineage (GTDB taxonomy): Bacteria > Bacteroidota > Bacteroidia > Bacteroidales > Paludibacteraceae > Paludibacter. The sequence goes on along the minus strand of JBBRTR010000226.1, from coordinate 1,368 downwards.
ACCCAAATCTTTTCAACTGGTTGGCATCTTCGCGCCAGTCGCTGCTAACTTTCAGGCTGAGTTCCAGATACACTTTTTTATCAATAAAGGCTTCAATGTCTTTGCGGGCCAGGGTTCCAAGCTTTTTGATGGCTTCGCCCTTGTGTCCGAGTATAATTGCTTTCTGGGTATCGCGTTCCACGAAAATGGTTGCGCCTATTACCACAATTTCGGGTTTCTCCTTATATGAAACCACTACAACCTCGGCCGAGTAAGGAATTTCCTGCTGGTATAGCAGAAATATCTTTTCGCGTATCATTTCAGAGATGAAAAACCGAAGTGGCCGATCGCTGAGTTCGTCGTCTTTCGGGAAATAAGGCTCATTTTCAGGCAATAACTTCAGGACTTCAGCCGTAATCTTATCGGTATTGTAATTCAGTTTCGCCGAAATTGGAATTATCGTGGCATCCGAAAACTTCTCCTTCCAGAATTTTATCTTTGCTTCAACCTCCGCAGGAGTAATGGTATCCACTTTATTGATCAGAAATAACAGAGGCTTTCCCGAAGCTTTTATTTTCCCGATCACTTCTTCATCGAAATTGGTTTCATTGGCTTCAGTCATATAAACAAAAACATCGGCATCCTGCAGAGCGGTATTTACAAATTTCATCATTGATTCGTGAAGCTTATAATGTGGCCTAACAATGCCCGGAGTATCAGAATATACAACCTGATAATTTTCACCATTCACAATTCCGAGGATGCGATGGCGTGTGGTTTGTGCTTTTGGAGTAATGATTGAGAGTTTCTCGCCCATCAACATATTCATCAGTGTGGACTTTCCCACGTTGGGATGCCCGATAATGTTGACAAAGCCGGCTTTATGAGTCATAAAAATAAATTTACAAAATAATTAGGATTACAAAGAAACAAAATATACTTTTGCACTCCCAATTACGACGTTCTTTTCTTACAAAAATATATTGCGGGGTGGAGCAGAGGTAGCTCGTTGGGCTCATAACCCAAAGGTCATAGGTTCGAATCCTGTCCCCGCTACTACCAAGCCTTGATGCACAGCATCAGGGCTTTTGTTTTTTAAGGGCTGTAGCAAACTTGTTTGCAAGGCAATGAAGAAACAATAAAACAACTCAGGCAAACGAAGTGAGACTTCTTTATCGCTATTTCCAATTGGGTTTGGAGTTCAATCGGAGGCTTAATCATATTTATCTTTTCAAATTTATCTTTTCAAATTCGCCTTTAGTCACTATTTTCTTCATCTCTTTTGATGCATGATTCTGGCTACATAATATTTTGATGTGCTGGAAAAGTTAATGACTCATTAGATAAATGATTTTTTAAAATAATTAGAATAGATTGATGATTTAATTC
>JBBRTR010000225.1:0-3326 GCA_038244215.1 Bacteroidales bacterium | reverse complement strand
ATTGTTTTGGCCAATTCGAATGGCTTTGCATCCGGCTCAGCTCGTTCGGTACCCGGATTTGATATTTACAAAGCCATTGATTCCTGTCGCGATTTGCTCGAAAACTTTGGCGGACACATGTATGCTGCCGGATTGTCGATGAAAGAAGAAAATATCGGAATTTTTACAGAACGTTTCGAAAAATATGTGTCTGAAAACATATTGCCGGAACAAACGTATCCGCAGATTGAAATTGATTCGATTCTTCAGTTTAAAGATATTACACCTAAATTTTTCCGTGTACTAAAACAATTCGGACCATTTGGCCCGGGTAACATGAAGCCGGTTTTTGTTTCGATGAAAGTGCTGGATTTTGGCACCAGTCGTTTGGTTGGAAAAGACCAGGAGCATTTGAAACTGGAATTGGTTGATTCGAGTTCCGAAAATGTAATCAACGGTATTGCCTTCCGAATGCACGTTTACAACGACCACCTGAAAGCCCTTAATCCGCTTGATATTTGCTACACATTGGAAGAAAACATATTCAACGGAAACACAAATATTCAGTTGATGATTCGGGATATAAAGATTGATGAAAACTAAAAATTGAAGTGAAAACGAGCAACAATTAAATAAAAATCAACATGAAAAAATCAATCAGAAACTTTGCGCTTTTGGCCACACTCATTGCCCTGCCAAGCTTGTCATTTTCTCAGGTCTATAAAGGGAGTGATTCCTTCATTCCAAACATTACACTCAATAATGGCATCAAAATGCCGGCTCTTGGTTTCGGTACTCTCGATTTGAAAGATTCGTTAGGAATTAATAGTGTGGCGCAAGCCATAACACTGGGCTACAGACTTATCGATACGGCAACCATTTACGGAAACGAAGAAGCTGTAGGGAAAGGCATTAAGAAAAGTAAGCTGGATCGGAAAAAACTTTTTATCAGTACTAAACTGTGGGTTAGCGATATGGGTTATGAAAGCACGAAGAAGGCTTTTGAAAAGTCCTGTAAAAAATTAGGGGTCGATTATTTGGATATGTATCTTATTCACCGTCCGCATGGCGATGTGCTTGGTTCGTGGAAAGCAATGGAAGAACTTTACAAAGCGGGTAAAATCAGAGCCATTGGAGTGAGTAACTTCGATTCTACTCAACTTGCCGATTTGATTTCGAAAGCCGAAATTAAACCGGCTATTAATCAGATTGAATTAAATCCCTTTTTTCAAGAGCCAGAACTGCTTAAAATAATTCAAAAAACTGGAGTTCAAGTGGAAAGCTGGTCGCCCTTTGCTCAAGGTAGAAACGGTCTTTTTACGAATAATGTATTGATGGAAATTGGAAAGAAATATCACAAAACTGCGGCTCAGGTAACATTAAGATGGCTTATTCAAAGAGGAGCAGTCGTTATTCCCCGAACTTCGAATACTGCTTATATGAAAGAAAACTTAAAGGTGTTTGATTTTAAACTTTCTGCTGCTGATATGAAACAAATCAGTACGCTGGATAAAAAGACTTCGCAATTTCCCGAGTGGAATTAAATCAGTTAGTGTTAGGTTCACCCGTAAAAGCCCTTAATCCGCTTGACATTTGCTATACGTTGGAAGAAAACATATTCAACGGAAACACGAATATTCAGTTGATGATTCGGGATATAAAGATTGATGAAAATAAATAACTAATAAGCCCTGCAAAATTAATTGTAGGGCTTATTTTATTCTTTTACTTCTTGCGAATCACAGTATCCTTTAAAAAAGATAAGCAATTTTAAAATTACTGGTATATGCGATTCCGGTGTTAGGCTCTACAGTAAAACCGTATTGACTAGCCATACCGGAAAAATCATTTTTGTCAATGCTTGTAAGACCATAACCGAAACCAAAACTAAAATCAACAGCAAATCTATTATCGAAAACCCATTGTTTGCCGAAGTTTAATAATATAGCAGTTGAAATTGCACTTTGTCTTACAGCATTTGAAGGATTAAAATCAAATTGTATTTTATTATAAGAATAAACAGCTAATGCAATTTCCGGTTTAAAGTAGGTACCCTTTAATAAATGTGCATATCTCATCCCCCTAAGATAAAAATCAGGGTTTTTGATAAATTTATATCCAAATTTAGCATAAGCACCTATTGGGTCAACATTCAACACATTCAATCCAAGTCCTATAAAACCTAAAGTCCCTTCATAGCTTTGACCGGCTTTCACACTTCGTTCGTAACTTACCGATAAGCAAGTATAAAGTGGTGAAAAAGGATGAATTTTAATTGCATTTAATCTATTGTCGGCATACGAGTTTTTATCGTACATTTCATTGACAAAGGCTTGTTCTTCCCCATTTTGGTATTTGATTTTTAAAATATCATCTTTAGCAATAACCAATACTACTTCATTATATTTTTCAGGTATTAGATACTTCACTTCAACCAGCCCTATTTCAACAATCTTACAATTAATTACTTCCTTGTTTTTTTTATAGATTGTGTCTTGGGCAAAGATGGTTAGTACTGACAAAAGAGTTACGAATAATAGAAATAACTTTTTCATTGTTTTTCGAATTAATTAAAATATTATTTAGTTAGATTAATTGCAAAGATATAAAACAAATGTCATTTAACAAGGAAATTGATTAAAATAATTAAATGACAGTATTGGACTTGATGTAACCAGCGAATTTCTTGCTTTATCGTTGAATTATCAACCGCTGATTACCCGTAAACTTATCAGAACCAACCGACAAGATATAAATGCCGTTAGAAAGCATGGCTAAATTTACAGTTTGACGATTTTCAAACAAATCTTGTTCAGCAACCAGTGAACCGGTCAGATTATAAACACGCAACTTCATACCGCTAACCACATTCCCATTGATTGTCAAAACAATCTTATCTGAAGCCGGATTCGGATAAATGCTAATCATTTCGGAAATGTCTTTCAACTGGTGCACACCATTTTCACCACCGTTATTTGTGGCAATATTGGAACGGGAAGAATATGTTGTTTCCAGCGCACTTCGAACATGTTGTAAATTTTGAGGGGCAGATGAAGAACCAGAACTAAGGGCTTCAATCTGATAATAAACAGCCCCAGCCGGAGCAGTATAATCTGTGAATTGGGTATTACTCCCTGAAAGTGAGCCGATAATCTGCACATTTTCTTTTGCTGTTCCACGGTAAATATTGTAAGTGGAAACCGTAAAACCTTGATATGATTCCCAAATCAGATTCCAGATTGTATTGATTCCTTTATTAATTGATAAGTGCATGGTTTTATGCTGATCACTAAGGGCTGTTTCGTTGCCACACTTATCCAGAATGGATATTTTATATTTATTTGACT
>JBBRTR010000224.1:0-3359 GCA_038244215.1 Bacteroidales bacterium | reverse complement strand
TTTGGGACGCAATGCGAATACGCGGCACATCGTGCCAAATTGATCGTTATCTCGATCAGCTCGACAACTCACTTCCGGCCGGTTGGCTACGGGATCCCAAAGTCGAAGAAAGAGTTGCCGCTGCGACCACCATCGCGGTCAACGCTCGTTGTTTCAGTTGTAAGGGTCATCCAACGCTTCGACCTACGAATGTTTGGCTGGGGATGGTCGATAGCGAGACCATCAAAGGTGCAATGGTAGTTCCGATTATTCCAATTACAATGGCCAGATATGCTTTGTTGTACTGAATATCGGGCTTAATCATGGCTTTTCCGATTTCGTGCCAATGTGGCTCACCTATAAATGCCGAGAAAACATAAACCAACAAAAATGCGCTGAATATCAAGAATACCCGTTCGCTGAATTTATAAGTTCCTTTCACCACAAGCCACCAGACTAATGCAGCTGCAATGGGAACACTAATATATTTACTCACATCAAAAATTTGCAAACTACCTGCCACACCTGCAAATTCGGTGGTTGTATTTCCAATATCGGCAATAAGCAAACCAACAAAAATAAAGAAGGTGATCTTTACTCCTGCATTTTCGCGAATTAAATCTGCCAATCCTTTGCCGGATACAATTCCCATACGAGCATTCATTTCCTGAACTACTACCAGAACGATGAATGCTGGAATCATGGTCCACAATAAATTGTAACCATATAAAGCTCCCGCAATGGAATATGTCGTTATTCCACCGGCGTCGTTATCCACACTTCCGGTAATAATTCCAGGTCCCAAAACAGCAAGAAATAAAAGAAGATTTCGCCAGATATTTTTTCTTCTTTTAGTAAATTCGTTTATTCTTATCATCTCCATGACCGTCCTCCTTTCCTCGTTTTACCTTTCAGCATTAAATCATCAACGATATCATCGATAACCACCATACCCATCAACGTATTCTCAGCATCGGTCACAGGTATGGCCAGCAAGTCATATTTTGAAATGATTTCAGCCAAGGTATTAATCTTGTCTTCGTCGGTTACACTGATTAAATGCTTATTCATTATTTGTCCCAAAGTCATTGAAGGCAACGAAACTACCAGATCTCGGAGCGAAACTGTGGCAATCAGTTTTTCGTTATCGTCGGTAATAAATAAGGAATAAATCGTATCGGCTTCCGGTTTTTGAGTTCGGAGTTCATTCAAAGTTTCTTCAATCGTCATATTTACACGAAATGCCATATAATCGGTTGTCATGATACTTCCAACTTCCTTGTCCTCATATTCGAGCAATTCCCTGACGTCTTCCGACGATTCTTTTTCCATTTCGTTCAGCAGCAATTCCACCTTTTCGTCTTCCAGTTCGTCGAGTAAGTCAGCAACTTCATCAGCCGGCATTTTTTCGAGCAAATCGGCAGCTTTGCCAATCGACATACTTTCGATTAACTGAGCCTGAGCGTAAGGTTCCATTTCTTCCAAAACGTCGGCAGCTCTTTCTTCATCAAGCGATTCGAAAAGCTTGGTACGCGAATGTGCGCCCATTTCTTCAATAATATCAGCCAAATCGGAAGGATGAAGACGTTGCAGTTTGCTGGAAGTGTGCGAAAGTTTGATATTGAAGTTCGTGTTGTCGAATGCTTCCACATCGTCCCACAAAATGTATTGCGTGGGCAAACTTCCATTAAAAATGCCTAAAGTTCCATTTATAATTTTATCAACTCCAAGTCTGCGAAACAAACCTTCTGTACCAATATCAACGGCAATGGCGTAAGTGCCTGTGGGAATGGAAACCAACCGAACATCGTTTACACGCACCAGTTTCCGTCCATTAATATCTACAATTTGCCTGTCGAGAATATTTTTTACCAAAGGCAAACCGTTTTCAATATTTTCGTTGTTTAAATTTTCAACTCTTTTGCATTCAAATGAGATTGTGTTCTTTTTATTCTTAATTCGAATGAATTTAAAATCCAGAATTCGGGATTCTCCATCAATTTTTGTTTTAATTCCGACAATTTGAGGTCTGAAAACTTCTTCCTGAAAGTTTCCTGAATGAGGTGTATTCACAATAATATCCGACACGGTTCCAATCCGTGTTCCGTCTTGATTATGTATTCTGCAGCCGGTTACTTGGCTTAAATAGAATGTGGTTTGTGGTGTCATTTTTTATCTCCTTTCTGAAAAAATTTGAAAGGTTGCACGATTGTCATACGAATAACCTTAAAAATCAGGTGATTTTTTGAAAAACATACGCTTAATTTTCCGGAATTAAATCCGGAAAATATCATTTATTCCGTGTCGGTTTCTACGACGGAATAGGCGTTCGGAATTTCTCGACAGGGTGGCTGTAATCGGGAAAGGAGTTGGGTTGGAGTGTAAAGTGAAGGGTCAATTCCGGAAAAATAACCGGAACTGTTTTTTTGTTTTTTGTCAGCAGCGTTTTCATGCGTTGTCCTCCCTACTTAATGAACAGAGTGCAAATGCATAAATTCTCTGTTCTGTTCTATAATAATTCAGAATGATAGTCGTCCATAGTTGGATGAAATTTTTTGTTTCGCAAAATTAGTTTTATACGTAATTCTATATTCATTTAAGCTCCTTTTAAAGCCTTTTCAACCCGGTTGGTCAAATCAATAAATGCTGCTACGTCCAGTCGTTCGGGTCTTAAATCGAAAAGCGGATCGGCATACATCGGGTTATCTTTTTCCACCAGAGGTTTCAGAGAATTACGCAAGGTTTTGCGACGTTGGTTGAAGGCTGTTTTCACTACCGATTTGAAGAGTGTTTCGTTACAGTTGATACTTGAAACTTCATTTCGTGTAAAGCGAATAACAGCCGATTTGACCTTAGGCGGAGGGTCAAAAACGTGCTCATGAACGGTGAAAAGATATTCAATCTTATAATAAGCTTGCATCAAAACGCTCAGAATGCCGTAGGTTTTACTTCCGGCAGGAGCTGCAATGCGTTCGGCTACTTCTTTCTGAATCATACCGGCCAGACAAGGAATAGAATCCTTGTTTTCCAACATTTTGAAAAAAATCTGACTCGAAATATTATACGGAAAATTGCCTATAACAAAGAACTTGCCTGGAAACAGATTATTTAAATCCATTTTCAAAAAGTCAGCTTCAATAACTTCTAAGTCAGGGTAATGTTGGTGCAGGTACGTAACAGATTCGCCGTCGAGTTCGACAGCTTTTAGATCAATAAGTGGATTTTGTAGTAAAAATTGGGTAAGAACACCCATTCCCGGACCAATTTCAAGCACAGACGTTCGTCCGTCAAGCGGTAAGCTTTCGGCAATACGACGCGCAACTTCCATGTCTTTGAGGAAGTGCTGTCCCAAGTATTTTTTGGCTCTTACTTGTGACATA
>JBBRTR010000223.1:0-3409 GCA_038244215.1 Bacteroidales bacterium | reverse complement strand
GTTCGGGAACGGGTATACCCAGTCCTACCGCCACCTTTGCAGCAAGCGTTTTATCCACTTTTGTCAACATGCCTACAACGCGTTTGCGGATCATATCTGAATCAAGTTTACCAAGTTCAAACCGGAATGCATCAATAATATGACTTTTCTCTGCCTCACTCTGGCTGTTATAAAATAAAGTTGCCTGGCTAAAATGGTCAAAAAAGCTTTGACTGCGTGCACGCACTTTCCTGGCGTCAATCCGTTCATTGTATGAAACAAATCCACCTTCCGAAGCTTTGGCCTGGAAAGGGCAACCTACTCCAGTTGTATTGGGATGATAGCTCGATTGGCCAGCATTAATTGTTTGCCGCATGTGCCCGTCGCGCTGATTGTTGTGCACCGGAGCTATAGGTCGGTTAATCGGTATTTCATTAAAGTTAGGGCTACCTAACCTACTAAGCTGGGTATCTAAATAGGAAAACAGTCGTCCCTGCAAAAGTGGATCGTTACTAAAATCAATTCCCGAAACCACATGACCGGGGTGAAAAGCAATTTGTTCGGTTTCAGCAAAGAAGTTCTCAGGATTACGGTTCAATACCATCTTTCCAATAATTTGTACAGGAACTAGTTCTTCAGGAATGAGCTTGGTAGGGTCAAGTAAATCGAAATCAAATTTAAATTCGTCTTTTTCTTCTACAATCTGAACACCAAAATTCCATTCTGGATAATTACCTGATTCTATGGCTTCCCACAAATCCCTGCGGTGAAAATCAGCATCCTTACCTGAAATTTTTTGTGCTTCGTCCCATGCAACCGAATGAACTCCCAGTGCAGGTTTCCAATGAAATTTCACAAATACGGATTCATTGTTTTCATTTACAAAGCGAAAGGTATGCACCCCAAAACCTTCCATCATGCGCAAACTTCGCGGAATGGCCCGATCGCTCATAGCCCACATGATCATGTGCATACTCTCGGGTGTAAGCGATATAAAATCCCAGAAGGTATCATGAGCAGACGCTGCCTGAGGAATCTCTTTATTTGGTTCAGGCTTTACGGCATGAATAAGATCGGGAAACTTTATGGCATCCTGAATAAAGAATACAGGGATATTGTTTCCAACCAAATCATAGTTGCCTTCTTCGGTATAAAATTTTACAGCAAAACCCCTTACATCACGCGCCAAATCGGTCGATCCTCGGGAACCGGCTACGGTGCTGAACCTGACAAATACAGGAGTTCGGGTGCCTGGAGTCTGTAAGAATTTGGCCTTGGTATATTTCGACATGGATTCTGACAGTTCAAAATAACCGTGAGCACCGCTGCCTCTTGCATGAACAATACGTTCTGGAATTCTTTCATGATCAAAATGCATAATCTTTTCACGAAGCTGAAAGTCCTCCAATAATGTAGGGCCACGATCACCTGCCTTTAATGAGTTTTGATCGTCATTGATACGCATGCCCGTAGTGGTGGTTAAAAACTCGCCATCGCCGTGTTCTGTATTCTTGGCAAGATCATTCAACTTGGCATTGTTGGTTTCTGACTTTCTTGGTGTTTCCATTTTTATTGTTTTTTAGTAATGGGATGCTTCAAATTGCCGAAAAACGGATTTAGCATTTATCCTTTAAATGGACTGTCCCCGTTTATTTTAGTATCTATAAAATTACGAACACTTCCAAATGAATACCTTACACAATTTTGTCTAAACTTTATATAATTTCACTTAGGATAGGACAAAAAATACAAAAATTCTATACGCGTAAGCGTTGGCAAAAAAGAGACCTGAGTATTGTTCCCATAATTGATCAATGCGCAGCTATCTCAAACCAGAAAAATTACAATATAAAACTTCAGCCTCCGTTTCACCAATAGACTATTTAATCTAATTGAAAGTCAAAAGTTGACTCTATTTTAGAAGAAATAAAGTTAGTAAACATTAACAAGCCAAAAATGATGAATACCATACTAAAACATTTACTCGTAATACTGATCATTGTTGTTCCAATATTAACCTTTGCACAAAATAATTTAATCGCTTCTGTTGCAGACTCAACAGATATTAAATCCCAGTTTGAGTATTTATATAAAAAGTCCACCACTTACGAGCAAAATAAGGTTATCCCCATCAGTAGTTACAGCACGCTCAAGAAAAATGCGATAGACAGTATCCGATTGTATAAAAAGGAAGCGATTCTTCATTTGAATGAAACGATCAGTCTAAATACCAAACTGGAAACCAGCAATGCTGAGATTATATCATTAAAAGCAGAATTGTCGACCACTCAAAATATGCAAAACAGCATCAACCTGCTTGGCATGGCAATAAGCAAGACAGCATACCAATTCATCATGTGGGGAATGATATTTAGCCTGGCATTGATCAGTTTAATTTTGTATTTGATCTTTAAACGTGGTCACCGAGTTGTAACTGAAGCCAGAACCAGACTAAAGGAAGTGCAGGAAGATCTTGAAAAACTTAGAAAAAACGCCATCGTACGCGAGCAGGCTCTGGGGCAAGAACTGACGATCTATAAATTAAACCACAAATAGATTGGCTAGGATACAAGTCCACTTAACCTACTGATTATTTCAACCGAAAAATATACCGGTATTTCAATTGAAAAATATACCAATTATCCAAGGCTTAATAATGCCGATGGATCGAAGTGTTAGGCCAATTGAGTATGCGAAAATTGCAGCGATTCAGCGAATATTATTTTTTGTAAGTACGAGGATATTTAGTTCTGATATGGCAACACGAATCCAGTTGGAAGGGTTTTCCAACGTCGCATTTATTCGTAAAATTCAATTATCTACTTAGCCGGCTTTTGTTTATTTTTATTTTATTTGCCCCTGATTCGGGAACGGGGATTTTCCGCAACGGTTTTCATACCGTAATTCTTTATGCTATCCAGAGATGAATTCCTGTAATTGAGCCGGGGTATATGGAATGCTTCTCATGAAGGTCAGCATTTCTTTCCATAATGTTTTTATGGTTTGTTTTGAGTACTGGTTCAGCAATGCGATAAAATCCCCGGACTTTTCGGTAAATTGGTTGATCAGGTGTGCTAATTGTAGCATCTGGTAATAATTCTGCAGGGCATTGTATGATGTCCTTGAATATTTGTGTTCCATTTTATACCCGGAGTTCTTTTGTGAGTTAAAACCTTCATTTTCAATTTTCCACCTCAGTCTTCCGCCATCGGCCGTGTTTACAACATTACCTGGAGTCTGATGCAAATCTGTGATATAAACGAATTGCTGCACTTTTTTATCCTTATCTATTCGGTGTATTACGGTTTCAATGCAAGATACCCAGGAGTAGTTATGATTCTTATACTCAATATCGTTCAGAAATTTATATTCAAGTAGTGTGCGTGTAGTTTTATCTGCCCTGGCAACAGAACAGCCTTTTGCTGTAGCG
>JBBRTR010000222.1:0-3442 GCA_038244215.1 Bacteroidales bacterium | reverse complement strand
TTAATTAATTCGTTATATATAGTAATAAAAACGCATTCCAAACTATCTTTAAATTTATGAATTCAGCTATATCTTGCAAGAACATTAGCAAGTCGTACAAAAAGATAAATGCTCTAAAAAATATTGACTTAGAGGTTAATAGTGGAGAAATTTTCGGTATCATCGGACCTGATGGCGCCGGAAAAACCACTTTATTCAGAATTCTGACTACACTGATTCTAGCTAACAGTGGCAGTGCAACAGTAAATGGATTTGATGTTGTAAATGATTACAAAAAGATTCGAGAATGTGTGGGGTATATGCCCGGTCGATTTTCATTGTATCAGGATTTGACCGTGGAAGAAAATCTGGAGTTTTTTGCAACGGTTTTTAATACCACCATTGAAGAAAATTATGACTTGATCAAAGAAATTTATGTTCAGATTGAACCATTTAAAAAACGTCGGGCCGGCAAACTTTCGGGCGGAATGAAACAAAAACTAGCTTTGTGTTGTGCATTAATTCATAAACCGACAGTCCTTTTTCTGGACGAACCGACAACTGGTGTCGATCCGGTTTCGCGAAAAGAATTCTGGGGAATGTTGAAAAAACTGAAAGATCAAGGAATTAGTATCTTGGTTTCAACACCTTATATGGACGAAGCGAGTCTTTGCGATCGGATTGCGTTAATTCAGAACGGAAATTTTCTGAAAATTGATACACCGGAAAATATCGTGAAACAATTCAAGGATCAATTATGGTCTGTAAAAAGTCAGAATATGCACAAATTGCTTGAAGATCTACGAAAAAATAATCAGATAAAAAGCAGTTTTGCTTTTGGCGATTCGATGCATGTAACAGTGAGCAGCGAGCAGTTATCAGTGAGCAGTTATCAGTTATCAGTTATCAGTTTAAAAGAAAATCTTGAAGAACTTGGGCATAAAAACATTGAAATTGAAAATATAAAACCTACTATTGAAGACTGTTTTATGGCATTATCCTAATCTGGACAAGCCAGAACCAAGAACCAAGAACTAAGAACCAAGATGTTAGACAAAAGAGCATAGACAAAAAAATAAAAGAAAAACAAATAGAAAAATCTTTATATTCCTGCTTCAGGCTTCGACGTGAGACTTCGGCGTGAGCTCAGTCGAACGCTCAGCCGAACGGGGTTAAGGGGCTAATAAATATATGGAAACAGTAATAAAAGTTGAAAATCTGGTTAAGCGATTTGGTAATTTCACAGCCGTTGATAATATTTCATTCGAAGTTAAAAAGGGAGAGATATTTGGGTTTCTGGGAGCTAACGGTGCAGGAAAAACAACTGCTATGCGGATGTTGTGCGGATTAAGCATTCCTACTTCGGGAAACGGAACGGTGGCCGGATTTGATATAAATACCCAACCCGAACTGATTAAAAAAAATATCGGATATATGAGTCAGAAATTTTCATTGTATGACGATTTGAAAGTGTGGGAAAATATTGAACTTTTCGGTGGAATTTATGGAATGGATGATAGAGAAATAAAAATCAAAACCGATGAATTGATGGCACGTCTGAATTTTGAGGAAGAGCGTGACCAACTCGTGAAATCTTTACCTCTGGGGTTCAATCAAAAACTTGCCTTTTCAGTTTCAATATTTCATACGCCTAAAGTTGTTTTTCTGGATGAACCAACTGGCGGTGTTGATCCGATAACTCGAAGAAGTTTCTGGGAAATGATTTATGATGCAGCGGCTGGGGGTATCACTGTTTTTGTAACGACACATTATATGGACGAAGCAGAATATTGCGACCGGGTTACAATTATGGTTGATGGGCGTATTGAAGCATTAGATTCACCAAAAAATCTGAAATCTACATACAATGCAAATAATATGGATGAAGTCTTTCAACAACTGGCAAGAAAAGCAAAGAGAATAGCCCCCTAGCCCCCTAAAGGGGGAATAAAAAATAGGACTTAATAACTGATTATCATATAGTGCTAATTATCTGTCATTTATAAATAGAAAAATAAACTAACAATGTATAGATTCTTCAAATAGTTTATACAGAATTATAATTTACACAACAAACAAAAAAAATCCAGACTCTTATTCCCCCTCTTATTCCCCCTTTAGGGGGTTAGGGGGCAGGGTTAGGGGGCAGGGATTTAGGGGGCCAAAATGAAACAGTTACTATCATTTATCCGAAAGGAATTTCGACATATTCTTCGCGACAGAACAACCATATTGATTTTATTGTTGATGCCTATTATTCAGATTATTCTGTTTGGATTTGCCTTATCACAGGAAGTAAAAGATACGAGAGTTATCGTTTTGGCAAATAACATGGATGAAGCTGCCCGAAAAATCATTCAGCGAGTTAATGCGAGTGACTATTTCAAAGTGGTGTTGACAGCACATAATGCAAATGATATTGATAAAGCTTTTCGGGATGGTAAGGCTAATCTTGCCATGGTTTTTGAAGATCATTTTTCTGAAAATCTGAAACATACCGGAACAGCACATGTTCAACTGATTGCTGATGCTACCGATGCCAACGCTGCTACATCGTTTGTATTTTATGCAACCAATATAATCACAAATTATCAGCAAGATTTAAACCCGACTCAGACGAATAACGGTTTAATTCAACCTGAAGTTAAAATGCTGTACAATCCGCAAATGAAGAGCGCTTTCAACTTTGTTCCGGGAGTTTTGGGGATGATTATGATTCTGATTTGTGCCATGATGACTTCCATTGCCATAGTTCGCGAAAAAGAAATGGGAACAATGGAAATTTTGCTAGTTTCGCCTATGAAACCGATTTATACTATTCTTTCGAAAATTGCTCCTTATTTTGTTCTTTCAATTGTGAATTTTGGAACCATCATTTTGCTTTCGATTTACGTGCTTCAAGTTCCGATTGTCGGAAATTTCTGGAGTTTATTCGGAGTTTCACTGTTGTATATTTTTATTTCACTTGCACTTGGATTGCTAATTTCTACCATCACCGACAGTCAGATGGCTGCTATGTTAATCTCAGGAATGGGATTAATGTTACCCGTAATGTTGCTTTCTGGAATGATTTTTCCGATTGAAAACATGCCGGCTTTTCTTCGTTTTCTTTCTAATTTCGTTCCGGCCAGATGGTATATTGATGCTGTAAAAACCATAATGATTAAAGGCATGGGCTTAGAGTATGTTTTAAAAGATATTGTTATATTGCTATTTATGGGAGTGGTTTTGGTAACCATCAGTGTGAAAAAATTTAAAGTTAGACTTGGGTGACCCCTAACCCCTAAAAGGGAATTGGATTACTCTCGTCTGAAAAAAAACGATTAAATTTAAATAAATTTACTAACTAAAATCCCCCTTTAGGGGCTAGGGGTCTATGATAAAATATTTATTAAAAAAGGAATTTAAACAAATTCTACGGAATCAGTTTATTCCGAAGATGATTTTCATTTATCCATTGATG
>JBBRTR010000221.1:0-3454 GCA_038244215.1 Bacteroidales bacterium | reverse complement strand
TGGCAGCAGGAAAACCGCTTCGGTCATTTCCAATAACTTTGCAACCTTCAGTATAAGTCGTAGTCGATTCGCCATTGTAAAGTTTAATTTCGTCTAAAATCGATTTCATGAAATTCCAGTCACCGGCTGCTTTCCACGAGCCGAGCAAATCGCGGGTCGAATTCGCCAATTCGCCAATAACAGCAATTTTTTCTCCTTTTTTCAAGGGTAAAGCTTGATTAGAATCTTTCAATAAAACCATTGATTTCTGGGTCACATCCAATGCTGCCTGTAAATGTGCAGGGGAATACACTTCTCGTTTTTCTCGCGCTTCGTTACAGTATTTATAGGGATCGTCGAACAAACCGAGCATAAATTTCACATGAAGAATACGGCGAACAGCTTCATTGATCATTTTTTCAGAAACCAAACCCTGATCAACTTGCTTTCTCAAATATTTTGCATACACCTGACCCTGCATATCCATATCCACGCCTGCTTTGATAGCTAACAATCCGGCTTGGGCGTCATCAGCAGCAACTCCATGATTCACTAATTCGTTAATCGAAGTATAATCGGTAACCACAAAACCTTTGAAACCAAGTTTGTCGCGTAAAATATCGGTCAATAAATACTTGCTTGCAGTTGCCGGAACGCCATCAAATTCATTGAATGCTGACATGACGCTCATGGCTCCGGCATCGATGCCTGCTTTGTAGGGTGGGAGGTAGACATCCAAAAAAACACGTTGTGACATGTCGACCGTATTATAATCGCGACCGGCAAGAGGCGCACCGTAGGCAGCGAAATGTTTCACACAGGCCAAAATGGATAAGGAATCCAATAGACTTTTGCCCTGAAAACCGTGAACTCGTGCAGCGGCAATTTTCGAACCCAGATACGGATCTTCACCGGCTCCTTCGGAAACCCGACCCCAACGTGGATCCACCGAAATATCGCACATGGGTGCAAATGTCCAGTTAATTCCGGATGCTGCTGCTTCGGCTGCTGATACGCGTGCCGATGTTTCGATGGCTTCCAAATCCCAAGAAGACGATTCTCCGAGTGAAATCGGGAAAATAGTTTTGTGACCGTGAATTACATCGTATCCAAATAACAAGGGAATTTTCATCCTCGATTCTTCAACAGCAATTTTTTGTAGTTTGCGAGTGTAGGCTACCGTGTGTGCATTGAAAATATTTCCGCAGTTTCCGTTGCGGATATCATCTATATAACCTTTTTTGAGAGATGGACCGGTTACATCCCAATCGCTTGTATATAAAACCATTTGACCGATTTTTTCATCAAGCGTCATTAATTTCATCACCGAGTCGACACGTTCATCGATTCGTTTTTCTGCAGTAGTCTGATTTTTATTGTTGCATGCGGAGAGTATTGTTGCAGCAATTAATAGAATGAAAATATTTTTTTTCATAATCGAGTGATTTTTTGTAGCTTAAATTCAACGCAACAAAGAAACAGCACGATCTCACTTAAAACAAATTTTATGACCCAATTAGAACACTACAGTGAAAAATAATTAAAAGGACAAACCCTACTTTAACCCTACAGATACTGAAGTAAGATTTTTAAATGTGTGATAATTTGTGTTTTATAACAATATTTTCTATTGAAAGTTTTTATAGTAAAATTACAACTGATCAGTTTGAGTTCTAAATTATTCTTGAATCAGCAAGATATATTTTTCAAATAATGTCCCCAATTGAAAAATCAACCGGATTGTTTGTACAGATTATGAGCTTAGCTTATAAAGTTGACATATACGATTGCGGAGTTGACATATACGATTACGGAGTTGATATATACGATTACGGAGTTGATATATACGATTGCAGAGTTGATATATACGATTGCAGAGTTAACATGTACGATTGCAGAATTGTCATATATACTTGCAGAGTTGGTTTTGCAGTTGCAAAGTGGTCATGTATACTTGCATAATTACCGTATACGGTTGCAGAGTTAACAAATATACTTGCAGAGTAAGCTTTGTCCTAAAGTTATCATGTATTATACAATTACAGAGTTAACATATACGATTGCAGTTTAGACATGGAGGTCTATTCTTTAAACTCAATCATAAATTCGGTCAGACTTTTGGTGGACGGGATTCCAATCTTTTTACGAATGCGATAACGCCCAACTTCTACGCCTTTCAAGGAGATATTCATCAGATGTGCAATGTCCTTGCTCGACAGGTTCAGACGCAAGTATGCGCAAAATCGGAGATCATTCGAAGTAAGTTCCGGGAATTTGGTATGAAGATTACGAAAAAAATTCTCATGAATACGGTCGAAGTTGGTCTGGAAAATAGCCCAGTCATCTTCCGATGACAGATTTTCATCAAGCAACCGAATCAGTTTGTCGTAATACTTATTTGGATATTGCGTCCCTAATGCGTTTTTTTGGTTGATGACTTCTTCTTTTATGGTTACTAGTATTTCATTTTTCTTAATAATGGTCATCGTGGATTCTGCTAACTCTTTGCTTTTCACAGTAAGCTCCGATTCCAGTTTTTCATTTTGCAATGCTACAATCTGCTTTTCACGTTTTTCAATTTCTTTCCGACGGATTTCTTCTTGTTCATCCCTGATCTTTTCTTTTTTCTTCTGAAACGAACGTTGAATGTAGAGATAAATTCCATAGATTAATGCGAGAAACATGATGAAGTAAATGATTTTAGCAACCAGACTTAGATAGAATGGAGGTTTCACTTCAAAGTCATAACTTGTTTCCGACAATTTTATTCCTGTTTTTGTCAAAGCCTGAACCTGAAAAGTATATTCGCCATGAGGTAAATAATTATATTCCTTTCGTGAAACGGGTGTTGGTTCGCTCCATACTTTATCCAGTCCAATCAGTTTATAGCGGTAATTGATATTGTTCAAATCGCTGTATTGAGGAAAAAATACACGGAAAATCAAATTATTATGACTGAATCCGGTCGTGTGGGATAAATTATCGGTAACGGGCAGAAAAATTATTTCTTTCGATTCGATATTGGCAGTTTGAACACTCTTTATCTGAAGTTTTACTTTCGAAGTTTTCTTTTTCAGTTTATTAATCCGATAAAGTGCCAAACCATTATCGAGAGTGAAAAGACACATATTATCAGAAATAGGAATGATATTTTGATAGTCATCGACGGTTTGATTCAAAAATTGGGAATACTGAACTACGTCAAGTAATTTGATTTCTGCATTTTTAATTTTGAATAAAGCAGCTTCACCATTCCGTATAAACCAATATAAATCACCTTTAAAAGGACAAACGCGATAGGAATGAGAGAAATAACCCAGACCTTTGTTCAGTTCGGTAAACGGAATAATTTTCTTCTGAATGTCGTCGAAAGTATAAAATCCGGTATTGTCTGTAAATACTACCCGGTTATTTATTGAAAAAACATTAATCTGATATTCGTGTTTTTGATCTAAAGTTTTAAAAGTGTTGATGT
>JBBRTR010000220.1:0-3554 GCA_038244215.1 Bacteroidales bacterium | reverse complement strand
TTGGGGTACCGTCTACCGCTAATGTTGCTCCTTTTATTGAGTCATTATCAGTGTAGCCAATAATGAAAGTTGCCGGAAGCTTGGCTTCTGATTCATTGCGCAACGTAAGGTTATAACTGGCTTTACGGCTGGTTGGAATGTCGTTCACAACAGGCTTGTCAACAATTAATACCGGCACTTCACTACGCTGAGTAGGTTGGTCAATAACGGTGCCTTTCATGTAATAGTCAGAAGTAGTTCCTCCATAATAAGGGCATGCACTTGCACCTCCTTTAACATGAAATACCAGGCTGTTATCGGCTGCTTTATTTAAGTCGAGACTAAAGTAATCATCGGTGCCTTCGGATGCAAGCTTGAACCCCAACGTAGAAGTTGTTTCGGTGCCGTTACTAACATTGCCACTTTGTGTGGTTCCGATGGCCTCATTGAAGTTAAATTCAAATCCATTATTATTAATAGCGACACCAATTGAATTTGAAATATAGGGTGACAGAATGAAAGTAAATGCATTTTCCGTGGTCTGTTTTACACTGGTTGTAGTTGAATATTCAATCGGACTTCCTGCATGAAAAGAATAGTTCTGCACCAATATAGATTCAAGTTTAGCCTTTTCGTTATTAGCCATACGTTTCTCCCAATTAGAAACATATTGGTTAATCATCAGGATAGTATCTGTACGATAGATGGAATTTACCGGGAACACAATTTTGTAACTTTTTCCATCACCAAATGGATCTGTTTTTGCAGTTGGTCCAAATGCAATGGTATCATTATTTGATTTGGCAAAGTTTTTACTTGTTACCGGCAACTTGGAAATATATACGGCACTATCCTTACTATTGGCCATCGCCTGTGCATCAACCAAAGAGGTACCAAGGGGTAACAAAACAGAGTTCCTGATATTGATTAAATTTGGAATCAATATTTTTTCAATATGCTGTTTCGGAAAAGCAAACAAAGTACCAAAAGTTTCGCCAACGTTAATACCAACTCTTTTAATGATGATATAGTCGCTTGTAGGCGAAGTCTCAAATAAAATACTATCCGTAGGCTTCCGGTCTAGTCTTTTTATTATAGAGAGATTATTGCTAAGCCCGTAGGTGATGTTGGTAGAATACCCTACAAACACATCGGCAATTGCGCCAACAAAAAGCGGATCGTCGCTGGTTTGAAATTTAGTTGTTAATGTGTTGGACGTTTCTTTGGTGTTGCTATTAGTAAAGTGTTCCTCGTGCTTAATGCCAATGGTTGCACCATTAGTTGCAACTGCAGAGTTAATAACCCCTCCACCAAATCCCACAAAGGTTACCAGTGATATGCCTGTTTGTTCAGTTAGCGATAAGTCGCCTACCTGGTCTACACCGCCACTATACGTAGTGGAGTTAGTAACAGTAGAACCCTTTTCTGCATAAGAAAAACTTTTTGAACCTGGCGGATCTCTTAGCACCATCAACACTTTATCTGGTCCTGCGGTTACAAAGTCAGTTCCGGTAAGTTTTCCACCCAGTACAAAAACATTTAACTGTGGATCGCCATACCATTCCCAATTTACATTGGTTGCTTCACCAAAACGGATATTGGTTGAAAATGACTTTATACCCTGTGTGGAAAGGCTTGGATCACCAGCGGTAAAATCGTATGATGCCATACCCTTTTCGTCCAGGCGTAAAGTATCCGGTTGAGAAGAACCATTGCGTATATTGTTTAAAATAGAAACAAAGCCATCGCTTGTTGGTACCCTGTCCAGTACATCTTTACCCCCCTCCTGTTTTATAACAGGGATGCCATTTACTACACTTTCATAATAAGGGTATTGTTCAAATGCCTTCATACCAAATTTGTACAATTGATTTTGAATAAATACCGGGTTTCCGAACGTATATATGGCTTTGCCAATTTTGGCAGTATCTGCTACAATAATGGATTCTTTCTTCCCTAACAACGAAATTGATTCGTATTTGAGATTACCAAAAAAGGATAGTGATTTTCCATTGTCATCCTTTTGAAAAATTTCTACTGCAGGTTTAACTCTTTTGATAAATTTATAAGCGGCATTATAAGGAAGGCTGTCAGCATAATCTGTCTTTTCGTACATTCCCTGGTTATTGAAAACAGAGTCAGTCCAGCTTCTTTTTGAAATTTGTACACCAAACTTATCTATGAAGTCGAGCGTTATCGCCGGCCTGTCATCCACTATATCACCCCAGCCCGTAACGTTTGCAGAGGATACAATAAATTTAACAGGAATAAGATCGGCTACAAATTCTCCGGTGGCAGGATCTGGCTTTATTACAATACTATCTGTATAGTAGTTAACCTGTGTTTTATGAATCTTGGAAGAGTCCTTAATATTGGCAGGTAACAGGTGATTTAGGATAACTGTTTTAGTGGTAGCTTCCTTGTTTAATTCATAACCGTCTTTTGAGAGTTTTAATTTAATGCTTATATCTTTTCCAAGATTATTTACTGATACAGAATGCCCCAACGGTAAATCCTGCTGTATGGCACCACCGGCAACCCTGCCAATAAATCGTATGGTAGTATTATCAGTCAAAGTAAAAAGGGCTGTATTTTGGTAGTTTAAATTGTATCCGTCCCTGTCGGTTATTTTGCCATCGTTTTCAAATACGTGATGTGCCTTCACCGCTTTTACCTCATGTACGCCAACGGGCACAAATATGTGGAATTGCCCATTCTCATCTGTTTGCAAAATCTCCCCATTGCTTTGCTGTGCATACAAACCATCAATTTTAAACTGAACATCTGGTACCGGAACGGTAGTATTTTTATAATACACAAACCCGGAAACAGGGAACGAAGATTTGTCTTTAAAATCAACTGCAAACTGTGTGGATGATGGAGATATAAGCCTGTTGACCGATATTGGATCAAACTGGTGCGTTCCTTTTAACGGCACAATTGTATAGGTGGTACCATTGCCAATGTATGGAATACCTGATATAAAATAATTGCCCGAAAGATCGGTATAGGATTTTAGTGCCAGTTGATCTGCTGTCGGTATTACGCCAGACCTGGTAACAGCAGCGCTGTTCATGGTTCCATCGTTGCGGTTGTAATTTTCACCATGAAACGAAAGGTCATAAAACTGGTCTGTGATCGTCTCATCGAATCGCCAGTAGGCAGCAAGACCCGTTTCGTTGCCGACGAACATTCTTGTTTGATTTTTAACCGCCAGGTCTAATGGAACGGCCACGTCGTAAATACGCATTTCATCGATATATCCCTTAAACAATTCATTGAACGGACCTGTGCCTATAAATACTTTTTTATCTGGGGCAGATACTGAGTATGGAACAGCAATTCTGCCAACAATATCATTGTTCAGCATTACAAACAACGAGTCTTTGGTATGTATGCCCGTAACATGAACAAAAGAATTATTTGGGTTGCTGTAAGCACCTTGCACACTAACGCCTTTATATGAAAAGTATAATTTTCCGTTGGCATTAAAGCCTAAGACATATTGGTTATTTCTATAGAAAATAACCTGGTTGGCGGGGTTAGCAGCGTATGGTTTAATCCATGCTTCTACA
>JBBRTR010000219.1:0-3563 GCA_038244215.1 Bacteroidales bacterium | reverse complement strand
GATTAACCGCAACACCGCGATGGTCACACTCGCGAACGGTCAGACGGTCAGCGTCAATGAAGGTTATTTGCTACGGCGAGGGCGCGGCTTGAGTGTCGGTCAGCAAATCACGTTGCGCGGGTCGTATCAAAACGGCGTGTTCGTTGTGAACAACGGTGTGTACAACAATGGCGGCGGATCGTACTCCGGTTCGTCGGTGCGAGGCTTGATTGTTTCCGTCAATGGAAACTCGGTGCAGATCACGCAAGGCTTGCGTTTGATCACCGTTAACGATTCGAACGCGGCGGCGCGCGGCGCGATCAGCGGAACTCTCTATCCGGGCCGCACGATCACCGCTACCGGAAATTGGAACGGCAGCACCTTCGGAAAGTCAACTGAACCGTGCGAAACATTATTTTATCGGAACCCATTCCATAATTGATGAATATAATGCCGGTCAGTATGAACAGGATGCAATGATGCTGTTGGCGGAATTATTTCAGAAGAATGGAGTTGTAATGTTGGTTGGTGGTTCTATGATGTACATTGATGCAGTTTGTAACGGAATGGATGCTATTCCGACAGTCGATTCTGAAACACGTGCATATTGGCAAAAACAATATGCTGATTTGGGTTTAGAATTTATTCAGAATGAATTGAAACATCTTGATCCGAAACATTACGGAGAAGTTGATATTCAAAATCCGAAACGAATTATCCATGCACTGGAAATATGCAGCATCACCGGAAAACCCTATTCTGACTTAAGAACAGGACAAAAGAAAAATCGTCCGTTCAATGTTTTGAAAATTGGTTTAAACCGACCAAGACCCAAACTTTACGATCGGATTAACATGCGTGTTGACGAAATGATGGTTGAAGGTTTGCTTGGTGAGGCAAAACAATTTTATGAATTTCGGAAATTGAATACCTTGAATACTGTTGGTTATAAGGAGCTTTATGAGTTTATGGACGGTAATTGGTCACTTGAGTTTGCAGTAAACAAAATAAAACAAGATACACGACATTATGCCAAACGTCAACTGACCTGGTTTAACCGCGATAAAGAAATTCATTGGTTTCATCCTGAAAATGAAAATGAAATAATTGAATTTGTAAAAAGTAAACTATGAGAATTACTACAAACGCTTCTCTTCTTGCCTTTAATACATTTGGTATTGATGCGAAAACCAATTACTTTATCGAATACGATTCGGCAACCGATTTGCAGGAGGTTTTGCAGTCTGAAATTGTAAAATCAAACCGAATTCTTCATATTGGAAGCGGAAGTAATTTGCTTTTTTTGCACGATTTTGATGGCGTTATTATCCATTCAGCCATCCATTCTATTGAAATTGTGAAACAAGAAGATGAATTTGTTTATGTTGAAGTGGGATCATGTGTAATTTGGGATGATTTCGTGGCCTACTGCGTTCAAAACGGTTGGGGCGGAGTGGAGAACCTTTCGCTCATTCCGGGTGAAACAGGAGCTGCCACTGTCCAAAATATCGGTGCTTACGGAGTGGAGATTCAGCAAGTGATTGAACTTGTAAAAGCGGTTGAGATTGAAACGGCAGAATTTCGCACTTTTACAAAGGAAGAATGTCTTTATGGATACCGGGATAGTATTTTTAAAAACGAACTGAAAGGTAAATATATAATTTCTTCCGTAGTATTCAGAATGTATAAAAGTCCGATTTTCAATCTTTCTTATCAGCATCTAGAACACGAAATATTGAAACATGGCGAAGTAAATCTTAAAAATATCAGGAAAACGATTATTGAAATCCGTGAAAGTAAATTACCCGATCCCAAAATAACAGGTAATGCCGGAAGCTTCTTCATGAATCCAGTTATACCAAAACAATATTTTCTTGAACTAAAAGAAAAATATCCGCATATTCCACATTATTATGCTTCAGAAATGGAAGAAAAAGTGCCTGCAGGCTGGTTGATAGAACAATGTGGTTGGAAAGGAAAACGGATTGGAAATGCCGGTGTACACGAAAAACAGGCCTTGGTTTTGGTCAATCTGGGTGGCGCTACCGGTGCTGAAATCGTATATTTGGCTGAACAAATTCAAAAGTCGGTCAGCGATACTTTTGGAATAGAATTAAAGCCGGAAGTAAACTACATTTGAGTTATCACCCCTAACCCCTAAAGGGGAATTAAGTTACTTCCATCTCTTAAAATTTATAATTAAACTAATCCCTAAAGTTTTCCTTTTCGGAGTTTGAGGTCGTCAATGAATATTCAATTCATTCAGCGTTTGCCGGTATTTTTTTGCATTCGCTAAATGTTCTTGCCATGTAGCAGCAAATTTATGCTCGCCATTCAATGTTTCTGAAGCGCACATGTAGATGTAGTTGTTGTGAGCATAATTCAATACTGCATCAATTGCTTCGGGTGTTGCGACGCGGATTGGTCCGGGAGGTAAACCAATATGTTTGTAGGTGTTATAAGGAGAATCGGTTTGTAGATGTCCGAATAATATTCGTTTAATGCTGAAATCGCCTAAAGCAAATTTCACGGTTGGATCGGCTTGAAGTGGCATTCCGGCTTTCAGACGATTAATGTAAAGTCCGGCCACCATGGGTCGGTCTTTTTTGTTATTGGTTTCTTCTTCCACGATAGATGCAAGTGTACTCACTTCAGTTTCGGTAAGCGGAATGGCGGCTGCTTTTGCTTTTCGTTCGTCAGTCCAAAATTTAGTATATTCCTTTTCCATCCGATTGAAAAGTTCTTTGGCGTTTTCGTTCCAGAATATTTCATAGGTATTTGGGATAAAAAATGAAATAGAAGTAGCCGGATTCAAATTGTAAGTTGCCAAAAACCCAGAGTCATTCAGTAGATTTAAAATGCTTAACGAATCGACCATCAATTGTTTGCCCAACCGTCCTGCCAGTTGTTCTTTAGTGCGTATATTATTGAAAGTGAGTTTTACAGGTGTTTGTCGGCCACTTCTCAACATGCGGATTAATTGAAAGTTGTTCATTCCTGATTTCAGTTTGTACCGACCCGGATGAATCTTCTTTCCGTATTGTAACAACATAGATACTTGCTTGAAAGAAGACAGATTAATAATGCGCGTGTCGTTTTCCAAAATGTTAGTTACATCTTCAAACGAACTGCTGTCGGGGATTAATAGAAAGGTTTTATCGTCGCTCTTGGTAAATATGTTAGGAGCAAAAAGTATATAGACGATATACAAAAATAATGCTACAGCACTATATAAAAACCACTTAACTACTTTTTTTGTTGCCATAATCTTTATAAATTTCGAAATTGAAATTAAACGACAAAAATACGGATTTGTTTTGATAAAACTAAAAAAATATCGAACTCTAAAAAAAATATTTCAGATGAAATTATGTAAAATACAGTAAGTCAACAGCAATTTAATTGAGAATTGAGAATTGACAATTGTAAATTGAGAATTGGTTTTGATAATTAAAAATTCCTTACTATATTTGCACTCGCAAAAGCGAAGAATGGAAGTTTGGGTGAGTGGCTGAAACCACCAGTTTGCTAAACTGACGTACGGGCAACCGTACCACGAGTTCGAATCTCGTAGCTTCCGCCAG
>JBBRTR010000218.1:0-3595 GCA_038244215.1 Bacteroidales bacterium | reverse complement strand
TCGGTAGAAGTGAAGGTGCAGAATTGAAATTTCAGCTCCCCCAGGGAGAGGTTTTAGAAGTTTTCACAACCCGTGCCGACACAATTTACGGTGTGACTTTTATGGTTTTGGCTCCGGAAAGTGATTTGGTAAAAAAACTTACAACTGTAGAACAAGCCACTGAAGTTGAAAATTATATTGCAGCAACCAAAAAGCGAACTGAACGTGAACGAATTGCTGACCGACGTGTGACTGGAGTTTTTTCCGGCTCATATGCAATCAATCCGGTGAGTGGAACTGAAATCCCAATCTGGATTTCAGATTATGTATTGGCAGGATACGGAACTGGAGCGATTATGGCTGTTCCGGCACACGATAGTCGAGATTATGCTTTTGCAAAACATTTTAACTTGCCGATAATTCCCTTGATTGAAGGTTGCGATGTGAGCGAAGAAAGTTTTGATGCCAAAGATGGTATCATGATGAATTCCGGCTTCTTAAATGGATTGACCGTAAAAGAAGCCATTGCGAAAGCCAAAGAATATATTGCTGAAAAAAAATTAGGTCGTGTAAAAGTGAATTTTCGCTTGCGTGATGCTATTTTCAGCCGTCAGCGTTATTGGGGTGAACCGTTTCCGGTTTATTACAAGGAAGAATTGCCTTACATGCTCGATGAAAGTAAATTACCGTTGGAATTACCTGAAATTGATAAATTCTTGCCTACTGAAAAAGGTGAACCACCACTCGGTCGTGCCAAAAATTGGGAAACAGAAGACCATTTTCCACTCGAACTTTGTACTATGCCCGGTTTTGCAGGTTCATCAGCGTATTATTTACGTTATATGGATCCAAAAAACGATAAGGCGTTGGTTGGCAAAGAAGCCAATGAGTATTGGCGGAATGTGGATTTATATATCGGTGGAACTGAACATGCTACCGGCCATCTGATTTACAGTCGTTTTTGGAATAAATTTTTGTTCGATTTAGGTTTGGTTTGTGAAGATGAACCGTTCAAAAAACTAATAAATCAGGGAATGATTCAGGGTCGAAGTAACTTTGTATATCGAATTAAAGATACAAATACTTTTGTTTCATTGAATTTGAAGAATCAATATGAAACGACTGAAATCCATGTTGATGTAAATATTGTTTCGAATGATATTCTGGATACAGAAAGATTTAAAAACTGGAATCCTGAATATAAAACCGCAGAATTTATATTGGAAGATGGAAAATATTATTGCGGTTGGGCGGTTGAGAAAATGTCGAAATCGATGTATAATGTGGTGAATCCAGATGATATTGTAGAGAAATACGGTGCTGACACTTTGCGTTTGTATGAAATGTTCCTCGGGCCACTCGAACAGTCAAAACCCTGGGACACAAACGGAATTGATGGCGTTCATCGTTTTCTGAAACGTCTTTGGAGTTTGTTTTATAAAGATGATAATCTGCTTGTTAACGATGATGAACCGACTGCTGAAGAACTCAAAACCTTGCACAAAACCATCAAAAAAATCAAATTCGATATTGAGAATTTCTCGTACAATACTTCAATTTCGGCGTTTATGATTTGTGTAAATGAATTGTTTACTTTGAAATGCAGCAAAAAAACTATTCTTGAACCATTTTCAATATTACTCGCTCCTTTTGCGCCTCATATTGCTGAAGAATTATATCATATTTTGGGAAATACAGGAACAGTTTGTGATGCCAAATTCCCGGTTTGTAATGAATCATATCTTGTTGAAAGTTCGGTGAAATATCCAATTTCATTCAACGGAAAAGTTCGTTTTATGCTCGAATTACCGGCTGATTTGAGCAAGGAAGATGTTGAAAAAACTGCTTTGGCAAACGAACTAACAATCAAACAACTAGATGGCAATTCTCCCAAAAAAGTTATCGTTGTTCCCGGAAAAATAGTAAATATTGTTTTGTAAATCCGGAATTCCCCAAAAAGTCATGAATTAGTATTATAAATTTTGATTTTATGTCTACTAAAACTAATAAATCGATTTCAAAAAGTTCTCTTAATTCCTCTTTAGGGGTTACGGGTGCTTCTTTGAAAAAAATCACCAAGCAAACATGGACAGATATCCGTGAATACATTTTCATTGCTTTCGGTTTGTTTTTGTATGCAGGAGCATGGAAAGCGTTTTTATTACCGCATCAAATTACAGGTGGCGGCGCTACAGGTATCGGAGCCATAATCTATTATGCAACAGGAATTCCTATTTCACTGACCTACTTTTTGATTAATGCTGTATTACTTGTAATTGCAATTCGCACTATCGGTATTAAATTTAGCTTACGAACGATTTATGGAGTTGCCGTACTAACTTTATTCTTTTCAGTTCTGCCTCAGGCCGTAAGTGGTACCTTTGTTGGAAAAGATGATAATTTTATGGCTTGTGTGATTGGCGGACTATTATCCGGATCAGGAATTGGAATCGTTTTTTTATCAAATGGAAGCTCCGGTGGAACTGATATTATAGCCAAAGTAGTCAATAAGTATCACAATATTACGCTAGGAAGAATTCTACTTTATTGCGATGTGTTGATTATCTTTTCATCCTATTTCTTTAAATTCGGTAGCATCGAAAAAATTGTTTATGGGCTGACCGCAATGGCTATATCAACTATTGCGGTAGATATGGTGATAAATGGTGTGAGACAATCAGTTCAGTTTTTCATTTTTTCAAAAGAATATGATCAGATTGCAAACCGCATTGTGACAGAATTACATCGAGGAGTAACGATTTTAGATGGAACCGGTTGGTATTCAAAACAACCTGTGAAAGTAATTACAGTAATAGCACGGAAAAATGAATCTGTAAAAATATTTCGGATAGTAAAGGAAGTTGATCCAAATGCATTTATTTCTCAATCTTCAGCCATCGGTGTTTATGGAGAAGGATTTGATGTGATAAAAGGGAAATAAACAGTTACCGTCGATTCAGAATATCAATTTTTTCTTTACTGATTCTAAAATGAATTCATTATAAATATTTTGTCCTCAAATCGTTTTTATTACTCAGGAATTTTCACAAGTTTAGATAAGAGTTTTGGCCTAGAGTATTTGTTTTAGAGCATTCATTATTTTTTGTTCTCTTTCGGTAAACGAAAAAAGTTCGATTACACGTTCTCTAGCTTGAATCGAAGTATTCATTTTCAAAGCACTACGGATGCCTTCCTCAAGTTCTTCAACTTTTCTGTGTTTAATTAGTACCCCGGTATTTCCGATTGCATCGGGTATTCCATTGATGTTTGAGCCAACTGGAATACAACCCATTAACATAGCTTCACTCAAAGTATTCGGCATTCCTTCTGTTATTGAAGCCTGAACAAAAACTTTTGCCTGGTTGTATTTTTGATTCAAAATGTCTTGTGGACAAAAAGATGGAATAATTTCCAGATTGTTGATTTCAGAAACTTTGTAATTTTCTTCAACCCAATCTAGATAGTTTGGATTTAGTCCAATCAAAACAAAATTCAAACCGGCATTTCTGGCTGCTACTTCAATAAATAAATCAAAACCTTTATTCTGGAAATCTCCCAATTGACTCATTGTACCAACTGTAAGAATCAGATTTTCTTGCTTATCAATTGACATATC
>JBBRTR010000217.1:0-3611 GCA_038244215.1 Bacteroidales bacterium | reverse complement strand
ATTGAACCGCACTATATTGTCGTTCAAACTCCAGTTGATTACTTTTGAATTGACAATATCAGCATTGGGAATGATGATGGAAATGTTATCATTGGTGAGGATGGTGGTAGCACGTGCTGAAATATTTACAATATTTCCTGCAATTCCGTCTACTTCTATCCTATCACCTATTTTAACTGGTCTTTCAAACAAAATGATGATACCACTAATAAAATTATTGCTGATACTTTGCAAACCAAAACCAATACCTATACCCAGGGCACCAAATAAAATCCCAAATGAGCTGATGTCAATTCCACTGTTTTTCATGATAACCATCAAGCCTATGATGACAATAATATAACGAATAATAGTTGCTGGGTATTCCGGAGCAAACTGTACACCCCATTCCGGAACAAACTGTACACCTGATTCCGGAGCAAACTGTACACCCGATTCCGGAGCAAACTGTACACCCGATTCCGGAGCAAACTGTACAGGTCATTCCGGAGCAAACTGTACACCCGA
Organism: Bacteroidales bacterium; assembly: GCA_038244215.1. GTDB lineage: Bacteria > Bacteroidota > Bacteroidia > Bacteroidales > Paludibacteraceae > Paludibacter. The sequence continues at coordinate 3,104 of JBBRTR010000217.1, read as the reverse complement.
TTCCGGAGCAAACTGAACAGTTTTTTATTAGATGATTTTGGTTATATTATGTGTTGATTAAAACACATAAATATGTCAAACCAAACAATTGGATCAGTTATGATACGAGAAATCATCAGAATGAAGGATCTTGGCCTTTCAAATAGTCAAATATCCCAAAGTCTCAGAAAATCAAGGACAACGATAGTAAAGTATATTACCACTGTCGAAGCATCGGGGCTCAATTATAAAGAGCTTTTAGATTTAAGCTATCAGGATTTGTATGAGCTTTTCGAGATAAGCAATGAGCTTAATGACAGTAAAAGTAATAGAGAAGAGATACATAATGAATTGTTTGCATTTTTCCCTTATGTGGAAAAAGAGTTGAAACGAGTTGGCGTTAGCCGTCATCTTTTGTGGGGAGAGTACAAACAAAAACATCCTGAAGGTGTTATGTATAGCCAGTTCTGCGACCATTACAGCAAGTGGAACAAGAAAAGTGAAGGCTATATGCCTACAGAATATAAAGCAGGGGAAAAATTGTTTATTGATTATGCAGGGAAAAAGCTGCACGTTATCAATCAGGAATCTGGGGAAATAACAGCCGTTGAAGTCTTTGTTGCAACACTTGGTGCAAGCCAGTATACATACGTGGAAGCCTCATTTACACAACGCATCCCAGACTTTATAAATAGCGTTCAAAATTGCCTTCACTACATTGGAGGAGTTCCGGCTTGTATTATTCCCGACAACCTCAAATCAGCAGTAACCAAAGCAAGCAAATACGAGCCATTTATTAACGAACAATTTGCCGGTTTTTCATCGCATTACGGCACTTCAATAATGCCCACCCGCCCACTAAAACCGAAGGACAAAGCTTTAGTTGAAGGGGCTGTAAACATAACCTATACACGCATTTATGCAGCATTGCGAAACAGAGTATTTTACAGTTTAGAAGCACTCAACATAGCAATTGTTGAACTGCTCGACGTTTATAATAAAGCCCCTTTTCAGAAGAAAAATCATAGTCGTTTCGAATTGTTTCATGAAATGGAAAAGGATGCATTAAAAGCCTTACCAACATGTAGATACGAACTTAAGGAATATAAGATAGCTACAGCTCAAAAAAATTGCCACGTTTATTATTCCACCGACAAAAATTACTATAGTGTACCTCACACTTATATCGGGAAAAAAGTTAAAATGATTCTTTCGCAAAACGTGGTTGAAATCTACTATGCACAAACCCGTATCGCCCTGCATGCACGCAGCAGAAAGCCCTACATATACGTAACAGTAAAAGAACACATGCCCACCAATCATACCTATAATAAAGATTGGAGTCCGGAATACTTTATTAACTGGGCCGAAGGAATTGGAACTTCTGTAAAAGAGCTGATTGAAGCACTTCTTCAAAGAAAAAATTATCCAGAACAAAACTACAAAAGTTGTGTAGGTATCTTAACTTTTGCCTCTAAGGTTGGGAAATACAGATTGAATAACGCTTGCAAAAGAGCCTTAATCTTTGGTGCAATAAACTACAATCAAGTTAAAAATATTTTAGAAAAAGGACTTGATAAACAAGAGGATGATTCAACATTACTAAGCATGACAAAGGTTATTCATGAAAACATTAGAGGTCCCAAATATTACAATTAATCATTAAATATCAATAAATTATGAACACAAGTGAAACTATTGAAAAGATGCAAAAAATGCATCTAAACGGAATGAAACGGGCTTACGAATCATCCTTCGAGACAAGGAATCAGGATTCATTTACCAATGATGAATTCATTGCATGGCTCATCGAATCCGAAATTAATCAGCGTAATAATAAACGGACGGAGCGCTTATTGCAAAATGCACACTTTCATTATCAGGCATCTATCGAAGAAATCAGTCATACGCCCGACCGGGAACTAGACCGCAACCTGCTCACCAGGCTCGCTGATAGTTCTTTTGTTGATCGCCACGAAAACATTATCGTTACCGGTTGCACCGGTACCGGCAAAAGCTATTTAGCATCAGCACTGGGGCATCAAGCATGTATGAAAGGATATAAGGTGCTTTATTACAATCTTGGTAAACTCTTTAATAAACTAATCATGGCAAAAGCAGATGGTTCATATATGAAAGAATTAAGCAAAGTTGAAAATCAGGACTTGTTGATTATTGATGATTTTGGATTACAAGCTATTAACTATGAAAAACAACTTATATTAATGGATTTAATAGAAGACAGGCATCACAAAAAATCAACAATCTTCTGCTCTCAATACCCGGTAAAAAATTGGTATGATTTAATTGAAGAAAAAACAATTGCAGATGCAATTTTAGATCGAATTATTCACTCTGCTTTTCGCTTCGAATTGAAGGGAGAATCTATGAGAAAAAAAATGAAAAAATAATCAATTTAAATTAATTTATTTGTCTAATTTTAACCACAGAAATCATCTGAAATTTAACTGTTCACTTTGAACCGGAATGGGGTGTTCACTTTCACCGGAATAATCAACTCACGCAAATCTTCTATGTTCATAATTAAATAGATATAAGTAATGAAATCAATATAATGTCGTATTTTGAAATTTTCATTTTCTCTTAATTGAAATCTTATAAAGTGAAAGTTTTGATAAAATAGGTTTCATGAAATTAAATTTTTAACCTAATACTTTGATTCAAATTCATATTTTAGTCTTTTAAAATATACAATTCGTTTTGCTACGAAGGAGGACCGACCTTATAGAATTTACGTACCAAAACAAGCTTTTAAAAACAGCGGTGGCCTGTGTAAGCAATACTTGAGATAGCGAAGGTAGTATTTAAAATAAAAGTTATGCAGTTTATTTCGCTACGGCTTGTATTGCGTTGGGTTTTTAAAAGCGTAGTTTTGAAGTAAATTATATGCAGTCTTGAATTTTTGCTTACTTTTTTTTCAAGAAAAAAGTATGAAAAAAAATAAATAATCTACATACTTAAATTCAATACTCCGTTAAATTTTAAGCAGCAATTTTGCCAAATTCCAGTAGTTCTTTATATATTTTCTGATTTTTTGCAGTGTTTGGGTTAATAGCGAACCTGCGAATAAATTGATCAAGCATCAAAATGTTGTTAAATAATGT
>JBBRTR010000216.1:0-3618 GCA_038244215.1 Bacteroidales bacterium | reverse complement strand
TTTGCTTTTAGTTGTTATCTTCATCAAAAGTTTTTCAATCAGCATTTGTTCCTGGCTTGACATTCAATGAATACCACACCTTCAGCAATACTGGTTCGTTGTACGTCACCCTAAACGAAATCCTGCAAACATTTAAACATCCATGACTTTGCCGACAAGACCCCACGCTATTTTTAGCACATTGCAAGGCACACAAAACCCCGGCACAAAGCCAACCTTGCAAAGAGCTAAAAATGCCAACACACAGCCCACCCACCCCGGATGACGAATATCTATCAACATCAGCAAATCACATCAGCAAAAATCTTTATTCAGCAGCCAAGCCCACCCACCACCCAACAAGCAAATGTTTAAGAATTGACCCAATTTTGAAGACTGGCCTCATACATTCAAACAATTAGTTAAATTTGAGACTCACATACATATGAAAAAGGATAAGTACTTACAGATATTTAATTACCTACTTGAGTTTTCAAAACTTAGGAGTAATCCTGTAAGAGACATTGAAAGTTCCGACACTCAATATCCTGACAAGGTTTGGTTTGCCGACATTCCACAATATGAAATATTTGATTGCATCACTTTTCCGAATTATAATCAAGATGCCGATTACTGGTTAAAGATTTCCAAGCCAAAAGACGAACCACAACCGCCAACATTTGCCAAGTTAAGCGAAACACTTACTGACTGGATTATAAAAGAAAGTCTGATTGACGAAGACGGAACCCCGATTTTGAAAGATACCGTTATAAAAAACGGTCAGACAATTTCATTAGCTGACAAACCCGAAATTGAAGCGGAGTTTCAAACTTATTTGGACAACAAATGGATTGATGATTTAGCATTTTATAACAAGGAACTTGAAACTTATGAAGCTAAACTTGCGAAATATGAAAAGCAAAGCAAGACATACAAACACCTTTTCAGTATTTACAACAAAACCCAACAGTTCGGAGAAGAGTTTGAATTAATTGTTGGAGTTGGCCTTTTGCATTTTCAAGAGGATGCGAACAGTCCTATAATTTGCCGACACATTCTGACATCAAAAGCGGAAATCACATTTGAATTTTCAGCAAGAGAATCTTTCCTAAAAGTCTCTCCAAGCATTGAAAACGAAATACAAATTGAAACAGATGCAATTCTTGATTTGTTTGAGCAGTTTGATTCAGCCGACATAATTGAAGCAGAGAAAAAGGTTGTTGAATTTCTAAAAGAGAAAAATATTACTGACAGTCCGTTTGATAATCAGATTAAAGAAGCAATTCAAATTTTCGCTGACAGAATACGACCAGATGGACAATCAAAAGAAGATTTAGCAAAGTCAAAGGAAGTTGCGAAAAAACCTACGGTTTTTTTCGCACCAGCTTTGCTATTGAGAAAAAGAAACACAAGAAGTTTTACGGCACTCTATGAAAAAATAATTGAGAACATAAGCATTGCTAATGATTCAATAAATATCCCTTCAATAAATGACATCATCGGCTATTTGCAAAGCCCCGAAGATTTTCCAACTGATTCAGAAAATGAAAGTTTAGGTTCATTGGATGATGAAACAATTTACTTTCCGAAAAAATACAACGATGAGCAAATTGAAATCATAGAGAAAGCAAGGCGAAATAATAAAGTGTTGGTTCAGGGCCCGCCAGGTACGGGAAAATCCCACACTATTGCAAATTTGATTTGCCACCTTTTAGCAAACGGTAAAAAAATTTTAGTTACTGCTTACACCAAAAGAGCATTGGAAGTTTTGAAAAACCAATTGCCAAAAGATTTTCAAAACCTTACTGTAAATCTTTTGAGTGGTGATTCATCTTCTATCCAAGACCTTGATGCAAGTGTAAATGCAATAAATGACGAGCTTTCAAGAATTACAAATCTTGACGGATACAAAAAGGCGATTGAGGAAAAGAAAATAGAATTGTCTTTGCTAAAGGAACAAAAAGCAAACACAAAAAACGAGTGGCTGAAAGTAAAAGAGAAAACCACAAGACGGCAAAACATAAATCTCATTTATCAGGGAACACTTTCAGAAATTGCAGAACGCATTGAAAAAGAACTTTCCGCTTTCGCTTGGTTCAAAGATGAATTTACCGACATCAGCAAAGTTGATTTGCTTACCGAAACTAAAAACTTCAATTCGCAAACACAGTATTACCAAAGTATTGATTGCAGTATTTTCAATTTCACAATTCCACAAAAAGAAAAAATTCTTTCGCTTTCTGAACTTAGAGAGTATCGCAAAATTGAAAACGAGTTAGTTCAAAAATATTCTTCAAAAGACGAACACATTTCTATCAACTGCAAAGATTATCCCGAATTAAAAAAGCAGTTGCAGGCACTTCACAAGTCGTTTTCAGAAATTGAAAACAATGTTTTTACAATGAAGGCAAAGCTCATAAGCGATTATCGCAACAACCTTTTTCTTTGGAAAGACAAACTTTTACGAACAGCAAATACATTAGCAGAATTACCAGACGAGAAACTAAAACAGTTTGACAGAAGTGTTGAAATAAATTATCCGAATGATAAAAGTTTAATTCAGATAAAAAGTGATGCAGAGTTTCTTTTACAGTTATTGAGTGAAGGGAAAAAATTGAGAGGGTTATTTTCTGTTTTCAATAATCCACTTGCACCTGCTAATGTGAAGCAACGAAAATATTTTATTCAAGGTGTTCAGGTAAATGGTAGTGATTGTGATACTGAACAAGAATTTAAAACTGTATTGGCTGACATAAAAACAAAACAGGACTTTGAAGAACTTAAAACCATTTGGGAAATAGAACCAAACGGAAATTCAAAATCCTATTCTGACAGAGCGAAGTTTTACAGACAACTGAAAGAAGACAAAGAAGGTTTAATCAGTCTACTTTCGGAAGCAAACAAAATAAAGTCACAGATAGAATTAATTTCATCAGTTAGAATTCAAGATTATGAAAGTGCGAAAGTTTATGACATGATTGAAGAAACTGATTACAATTTTCTGCTTGCACAAGCAAAAGCATTTAAAGCAAAAATTGTTGAGGCAAGCAATCACCTTTCAATTCAAAATATTCATCCGATTGCAACGACAATAATTAAAACAGTTGCAGACATTGACACAGAAAAATACGAACAGCATCTTTTAGAAATTGACAACCTGATTTCTGAGCAGGAGAAGTATGACAATTACAAGAAACTTCATGACAATCTTCACAGGCAATTGCCAACGCTTGTGAAGGAAATTTTGGAAAACACTTTTGAGTTTTCAAATTTCAGTCAACTTGAAAATGCAATTCACTTCAAACATGCTTTTGCTGAAATTGAAAAGTTGTTAGCCGAAGATTACGAAACAAAACTTACTGTAAAATTATCCGACCTCGAACGGCATGAGGAAAAACTAATTTCCACAATCGCCTCAAAGAAAGCGTGGCTTAGTGTTTTGGATGGGCTGAATAATAATTTCTTGCTGCGTCAGCACTTGCAAGCTTGGGTGCAAGCAGTAAAGAAAATTGGCAAGACAGGAACAGGAAAGAGAGCATTGAAGTTTAGAAAGGAAGCACAACATCAGATGGAGAAGTGCAAAGATTCCGTTCCGTGTTGGGTTATGCCTCTTTACAAAGTTGCAGAAACAATAAATCC
>JBBRTR010000215.1:0-3641 GCA_038244215.1 Bacteroidales bacterium | reverse complement strand
GAGATATTATGGCGAAGAATCAAGTATAATTGGATACCGCTTGATGCTTATCTCTGTTTTCAGAATCTCAAAGAACGCTTGTCGTTTGTGTTAAATAATTTCGGCACAAAATACGACATTATATTTTGACCTTTACTTATAACTAAATGAGTCACAAAGATACGGATTTATGACGAAAAACTGCATCCACTTATAAACAGTTGCAGTTTTGTAACTGAAAAAATATAAAGGATTTTAGTTTCGAATCAGAAATTCCATTTCACAGCCAGTTTCGGTCTGACCATAAAACCATCTGTTCCTGCAAAGTTATTAGCGAATTCAATTTCAGTTCCAGCAGATAATTGTTCGCTAATATTGTACCAGAGTTGAGGTTGAGATATAAAAATTGTAATTGTAGTATTTGCAGCATTATTTTCCAACCAAAAATCGGCAAAGCCGGTAAAACTGAGTTTGCGTTTGAAAAAATGCAGCCCCCAAATGGCTGTAAGTTGCGCCGATTCCTGTTTCCCGACGATGTGCTTAAACATTGCCTGAAGTGTCAATAATTTTGTGAAATCAACATTATGCATAGTATAATCGGCTCCAATCAGCCACGCACTATTAATCTTATAAGCAGCATATCCTGTTTCTGATAATGGATATGGATAAGATCCTAATCCACCATTATACTCAATGTGAGCAGTGATTGGACCTTTCCAGAACTGGAGTGAACGTGCAATTTCCATATATGCTCCTGAAGGATGTTTTTCCGGACCAAAATCGTAATAAAAATCAACAAAGTAGAACGTGCTTCCCCATTTGTCAGGTTTGTACATTTCAAGAGTTGTTGTCACATAATTACGGTCATTCCCGAAATCATAGAGAACTTGCAGGTTTTGAGACATTAAAAAGGAAGGAAATAGGATAAAAAGTAGTATAATACTTTTCTTCATATATGAATTCAGCCCACCTAAATCCCAGAACTCACCCTCAGCCCCTCTCCCAAAGGAGAGGGTAGCAAGATGGGGAGACTTAAAGACTAGTCCTGTATTTTTATTTTCTATGGTTTGAGCTTGCTTTATTGAATATGTCATGTTCTCTTTAATTTTTGAATTTGAGATGCAAAGATAATTCATCTATAAGAATTCACAAATCTTAAATATTTGATCGAATATTTTGTTGCTATCTATATTTGTATAAATTTGTGCGTCAAAATCGAAAAAAGACTTTGACGGCTAATAAGAATTTAAAAAACAATTCAAAAAACAGTAAAAATTTTCAAATTGGATTTTTTTTGAGAAAATGATTTATGTTATTAGTAATAAGATTAATAAGTCATATCTGCAAATTGAATATAAACTATAAATATTAGAATAGAGTGAAAAATAGGTTGTAAAACATGTTTTTTTACTTGTATTGAGAGAAATTTACCTGTTACTTTGTCATCGTTAACTAAACAACACAATCTTTTTTATACCTTAAAAAAACTAATACCTATTTAAACGTGAGACCTTGTGAAAAGTCTCACGCTTTTTTTTGTGTAAACCAGTAGATTTATGCACATTTTCAGTTTTTTGTGCATAAATTTAGTTGATACTTAAAGAAAAACTGCTATTTTTGCGGGGATTTTTTTCAGAGGAGTAATTTGTGTTAATAATTATACTTTGATTAACTCGCTGTTCAATTGAAAATATTCAATCATTCATTTATTATAATTAACAAAAAATGAGTTTTAACATTGTAGTTCTTGCAAAGCAAGTGCCCGACACACGTAATGTAGGTAAAGATGCGATGAAAGCTGATGGAACTGTAAACCGAGCAGCACTTGCGGCTATTTACAATCCTGAAGATCTCAACGCATTGGAACAAGCTCTTCGCTTGAAAAGTAAAATTAATGGCGCTACGGTTCATATTCTGACCATGGGTCCGGCTCGTGCCGCCGAAATTATCCGTGAAAGTATGTATCGGGGTGCCGATGGTGGTTATTTATTGAGTGGTCGTGAATTTGCAGGTTCTGATACTTTGGCTACCTCTTATGCGCTTGCTTGTGCTATCCGCAAAATGGGAAAAGTTGATTTGATCGTTTGTGGTCGTCAGGCTATTGATGGCGATACCGCTCAGGTTGGTCCACAGGTTGCCGAAAAATTGGGAATGCCACAAATTACATATGCTGAAGAAATTCTAGATTTATCCGATAATAAAATTACGGTTAAGCGTCGTTTAGAACGAGGTGTGGAAGTTGTAAGAGGTTCACTACCCATGGTAATTACGGTAAATAGTTCAGCTCCCGAATGTCGTCCGCGCCATGCAAAACTCACTATGAAATATAAACGTGCCGCTACTGCAACCGAAAAACAGGATTCTGGAAACGATTATACCGATTTTTATGATGCTCATTCATATTTAAATATTATCGAATGGGGTGTAAGCGATATTGAACATGATATTCAATGGCTTGGACTGACCGGTTCGCCAACCAAAGTAAAACAAATCGAAAATGTGGTTTTTACAGCCAAGGAAAGCAAACGATTGACAGGATCTGACTTTGAAATCGAAAGTTTAATGAAAGAATTAATTGCAAACCATACAATAGGATAATATGCCCATGTGCCAATTATTCAATGTGCTAATAAAACATTTCGAAGTTTAATTAATTAGCAGATTAGCATATTGGCAAATTAAACAATTAGAAAAATGAACAATATATTTGTATATCTTGAAATTGAAGATGGAATTGTAGGCGATGTTAGTCTGGAATTGCTGACCAAAGGCCGTAGTTTGGCCAAACAACTGAATTGTAAATTAGAGGCTGTTGCCGCAGGATTCAAATTGGATGAAATTGCAGCTCAGGTTTTTCCATATGGCGTGGATGTTCTTCATCTTGCCGATGACAAACGACTCGCTCCTTATACTTCAATGCCTCACACATCATTATTGGTAAATCTATTTAAAGAAGAAAAACCACAAATTGCTTTGATGGGAGCTACTTCTATCGGTCGTGATTTAGGTCCTCGTGTTTCTTCAGCTTTGTTCAGTGGTTTGACTGCCGATTGTACTTCGCTCGAAATTGGAACGTATGAAGACAAAAAACAAGGCAAAACTTACGAAAACTTGCTTTATCAGATTCGTCCTGCTTTTGGAGGAAATATCGTTGCAACGATTGTGAACCCCGATTGCCGTCCACAAATGGCAACCGTTCGCGAAGGTGTGATGAAAAAAGAAATCAAAGATGCCAAATTCATTGGTAAAACTCACAAGCTTGATGTTTCAAAATATGTTGCTGATACCGATTTTGTGGTGGAAGTGATCGAACGTCACATGGAGAAATCGAAACTGAACATTAAAGGTTCTCCGATTATCGTTTCAGGCGGTTATGGTGTTGGAAGTGCTGATAATTTCAAATTGTTGCACGAACTTGCTGCAACTTTGGGTGGTGAAGTTGGTGCTTCACGTGCTGCAGTTGATGCAGGTTTTGCCGAACATGAACGTCAGATTGGTCAAACGGGTACTACAGTTCGTCCTAAATTATACATTGCTTGCGGAATTTCAGGTCAGATTCAACACATTGCCGGAATGCAGGAAAGTGCTATGATTATTGCCATTAATAATGATCCGAAAGCGCCTATCAACCAAATTGCAGATTATGTAATTACGGGTTCAAT
>JBBRTR010000214.1:0-3687 GCA_038244215.1 Bacteroidales bacterium | reverse complement strand
TTCGAAAAAATAAATCAATACATAAGCAAACAATAAAAAAATACTGCTTATTGCAAATGAAATTACCGGTTGCCAGTGAATCCGATCCATATCACCTTCGGTTACCAATTCGAAAGCGAGAAACATAACTGAATAACTTATAAATATATATAATGCTGTCTGAGCCAGCTGGGAGCGTTGAGTCATATCTTTCAAACTGGACACGGCAACCATTCCGATTGTAATTTGAAGGATGATAAACTGGAAAGAATTGTCAACTATAAACGAAATTATCAACATGGTGATAATGTGGGCAAATAATGCCGTTCTGGAATCGAAAAAGACACGTATAATTATAGGCAAAAGGGCAAACGGAACCATGTAATAGCTCAGCGTAGTAAAACGGATTGTAAATGATGTCATCGCAATAATAACAACAATGAGTAATGAAATAAAAACCAAATTGCTAAAACTATCGAAAATTCTGGGTCGAAACAGATTGATATACAAGAAAAATAAACTAACCAAACCAAGAATAATAATAACTTCACCAAAAGTTACGATGGCTGACTGTTGGATTGATGACTTCCGTTTTTCATATTCAATTTTAAGAGAATGTAGCACCAGATAAAGAGTTGGAGTAACAATTTCACCACGATCAATGATACGTTCGCCAGTTTGTATCATGCCTGAAGTAAGTGAAAGACTTTTCAACAAATCCGATTTTGATAACTCTGTCGTTGCACTGTCAAATTTCAGATTAGGAACAAGATACAGGTTTAAATCATAAGAACTTAAAGCCTGAGGTGCATTTTTGATAATTTCTTCGTACGCAGTTTTCGGAGTATAAATATTCTCCAGATTCAAAGTATTTGTTACTCGATTAGGCAAGATACATGATATTTCGGTTTTATCCTGCTCCTGCAGTTTATTATAATCTTCAACCGAAATAATTCCCTTTGAGTAAATCTTGTTGAATTTTGCTTTTATATAGTTTTGATTCAAAGGTGTTTCAGCAGTATTTTTTGACCAATCAGACTTGAAGCGTTTGAATTCTGATTTTGAAATACTGGTATCTAACTTGAAATATGGGATGAAATTCTGTAATAATTCGTCACGCTCCTTTGTTATTTGTTGTTCGCTTTTATAAATTGGAAAATCAAAAGATGCTGTAATTAATTCGTACGACCATGGTTTTCCTATCTCAAACTGATATTTAAAGCTTGTTGTTCTCGGAAACAACTGTACGATAATTGCTGTTACAACAAAGAACAGTCCAATCTTGGTGATTATTTTAAGTCGTGAAGGTGTAAATTTGAATTTCATGTCGTCAACTAATAATTAATAAAATGGAATCGTAGAATTTTTCGGAAAATTACAAAAAAAATCCTTAATGCTGGCTATATAATTAAACTTTCCGTACATTTGTGAAATAAATACTGCAAAAAACGAATTCTTAAACAAAACTTATGAACGGTATTATCATTCTTCCTCTTGTTCCACTTCGTGAAAGTGATAGCGAACGTAGTGAAATGATTTCACAACTGCTTTTTGGAGAAAAAGTTCAGATTCTTGAAACACGTGAGCGTTGGCTCAAAGTTTGTAATCTTTCGGATCAATACATTGGTTGGATAGATCGTAAAATGCTAAAGAACTTATCGTTTGAAGATGAAAATCAACTATCAAAATCCAGTGTTTTTCGCATAAAAGTAGCACTATCCATTTGTAAGAAAACAACTTCCAACGAAACAATGTTCTTACCGGGCGGAAGTTTATTATTCGAAAGCAAACACAATGAATATCTGATGTTCGATGATGACATTAAAGTAGACGAATCTGATATTACTATAAATGAACAAAGTACAGGTGAAAACATCCTTCATATTGCCCGTCAATATTTAAATGCGCCTTATTTGTGGGGCGGTAAAAGCATTTTGGGAATTGATTGCTCGGGATTAGTTCAGGTTGTATTTTCAATTTGCGGAATGCAAATGCAACGTGATGCTTCACAACAAGTTGAAAACGGTAAGGTTATCGACTTTATTTCGGAAGTTCAGGCTGGAGATCTTGCATTTTTTGAAAACGAGGAAGGAAAAATCATTCATGTCGGTATTTTGCTGAATTCTCACCAGATAATTCATGCATCGGGTTGTGTGAAAATAGATCAGATAGATTCACAAGGTATCATTTCGTCACTTACCGGTGAATATACTCACCAACTTCGTGTAATTAAAGGGATTTTAAATAATTGATAATTATCAAATTACAAATTATTTGTCTAATTTTAAAATAAACCGGTTCGTTTTAAAAATTAGCTGGTTTTATTTTGTCAGAGAAAGTACCAATCCAACTAAACCGAGAATTAAAATAATCAGACCGGTAATCTGATTGATTATTTTCAATTCTCTCATGTTCAGTTTGTTTTTGAAACGGCTGACTAAAAAGGTAAGCGTATTCCACCATAACAATGCACCGCCCAGAATAGATAAAATTCCGCAAATTGAAACGAAAAGTTTGGTGTCTTTTCCTATAAATTCAAAGCGAGCAAAAAGAGCGATTAATACAAACAAAACCAATGGATTGGAGAAAGTAAGACCAAAAGAAGAGATGAAATCACCAAATAAAGTATGCTTCAGAGTTTCATTTGGTTTGGGCTGAGTAGCAGGATTACTTTTGTAGATATAATAACCAAAAAATGCAACCACCAAACTGCCGACAGTCTGAATTATAAAACGGTTTGCTTCAATAAAATCCAGTACAAAACTTAAAAAGAATAAAGTAATAATGGTGTAGAATAAGTCAGAAGCAGTAGCACCAAGTCCGGTTGCGATACCATATTTCTGCCCTCTGTTCAGTGTTCGCTGAATGGTAAGCATGCCGATCGGACCCAATGGCACTGAAATGGTTAACCCGATTAATATGCCTTTTATGATGATTTCTAACATGAACTACTTTTAATTATTGCCTTGCAAAGATAAGTTTATTTGAGCAATCCACGACTATTTAAGACTTCAAAGAAACGAGTATTTACAAGCATTATAACTTATTTCGTTAATTATTAGAATTGATTTATGTTAATCAAAAACCAAAACTTTCTATTTTTTTATCGAATTTTTTAGCCTCAGACGGCTTTTTTGCGCGGTTTTGAATTGCAGAACCTTCCACATAAATTGCCTGATACGGACGAACCGGACAAATGGATTCGCAACCTCCGCAACCAATGCAAATATTTTCAGTCACCTCAGGAATGGTCAACCCATTTTTATACGGAATCATGTGTACGGCTTGTGTCGGACAATGTTCCGAACACGCACCACAATCTTTTTCTTCGGTGAAAACAATGCACATGTCTTTTCTGAATTTAGCAATGCCTATTTGTGCCAGTTTCTTTTCTTCAATCGGAAGATGTTTTAATGCACCGGTCGGACAAACTGTAGTACAAATAGTACAATCGTAGGAACAGAAAATATGAGTTGAAAAAGCCAGACGTGGTTGCATAATGCCTGAAATGCCATATTCCATGGAGGCAGGTTTTAAAACTTGCATTGGGCATTTGGTCACACAAAGCTGACAACCGGTGCAATGTGAATTAAAATGTTCAATGTTTTTAGCTCCCGGAGGCATGATGGGTTTCCGTGATAGAATTGAATCATTTTTGTTCAGCAATTTAGTTGTTTTAGCAAAAGTGGCAGTCGTAATTAATGCACC
>JBBRTR010000213.1:0-3708 GCA_038244215.1 Bacteroidales bacterium | reverse complement strand
TTTATACCACAAGCGATAATCTGCCAAGCGGGAAAGTATGGGATATGTATTCGATAAAGGCTGATGGTACTGCTAATTACTACTTCACGCACACTACAGATAAATGTGGAAGTTATTCTGCCGAAGGAAACTGTTATAATCGCGAACATACTTTTTGTGATTCATGGCTTGGTGCAGCTTCGCCACAACGCTCCGATGCACATCACCTTATACCTACTGATGGTTATGTAAACAACCGTCGCAGTTCCTATCCTCACGGAAAAGTGGGTAATGCGACATGGACTTCGAGCAATGGTTCTAAACTGGGTACTGCCGATGCATCCACAGGCTACTCCGGAATTGTTTTCGAACCGATTGATGAATTCAAAGGTGATTTTGCCCGCATGTATTTTTATGTTGCCACCCGTTACGAATCGAAGATTGCCGGTTGGGTGGGCAATGGTTCTGCCGGTGAAATTCTAGCCGGAAATACATATCCTGCGTATAAATTATGGTTTTATACCATGATGGTTCAATGGGCAGATCAGGATCCTGTCAGCCAGAAAGAGATAAACCGTAACAATGCAATTTATGCAATTCAAAAGAATCGTAACCCGTATATCGATCATCCTGAATTGGTGGATTATATCTGGGGAGCAAAAAAAGGACAGTCGTGGTCGGCCAGTGGATCAAGTACAAGCCCTTATATCAGCACTCCTACAAACGGAACTATCATTGATTTTGGAAAAATAGCTTATCAGCAAACTGCTTCAACTACTTTGTTGATTACCGGCGCAAACCTTACCGGAAGCCTGATGATTAGTCTAAGTGGAACTAATGCTGCAAATTTCAATACTTCCACTACTACTTTAACCAAGCTACAAGCTGAAGCAGGATATGACCTGATAATTAATTATTCGGCTTTGTCTGTTGGAGCTCAATCTGCCGTTTTGACAATTTCCGGTGGAGGCATTACAACTACAACCGTAAACTTAAAAGCTACCTCTTCTGACGAGTTTTTGGCATTACCTGCTTCCAATATTTTTACTACCGGATTTAATGCTAATTGGACTAGCTCTGTTGCTGCAACCAGTTATTCTCTGAATGTTTACACCCTGCAAAATACAGGAAATGTACAATCACAAACTTTACTGGATGAAGATTTTACAGGAACTGCCTTGCCTACGAACTGGATTTCAACGGGCTACATAAGTGCAAATGAATTGAGCAGTAATGTTCGGTTGGGTTCAAGCAAGGATCAAGGAGTAATAACTTCACCCGTTCTGAATATGACAACTTCAACTACCTTGTTAGTGAAAGCCAAACAATATGTGAGTGATGCCAATGCGTGGTTAACCGTAAAAGTGAATTCAGATTCTATCACACGTTTCCTGACTACAGCAACGAATCAGGATTTTACGGTACAAATTCCTGCTAAAACAAGTACTTCCACTATTTCGCTTTCTGCATTGCAAGGTTCCGGCAATAGGGTTTACGTGGATTATGTAAAAGTATCAACTCAGGGATCGGTTTTAACTCCTGTTTCAGTTTCGGGATATCCGGCTTTGGTTGGAAATGTTCTCAGTCATTCGGTAACTTCATTGACACCAAACACCACTTATTATTACACGGTTACACCTCAGGGTAATTCGACTGCTGTGTCCAATCAGATTCAGGTAACTACCAATCTGACAGATGTGGACGATGCTTTAAAACAATTTAAGAATTTGAATATTGTATGGATGTCTAAGCCCGACGGTATAGTTCTGCGTAATCTACCTGCAGATTGCGATTTAGTATGCTTCGATATGATGGGAAAACGGATTCAGACGATCAAACATGCATCCTACGAAGCAAAAATCAAACCCGATAACAGGGGGATTTACCTGCTACAGATTCAGGATGGTTCTGAAATTTCATCATTTAAAATAACATACTGATAATAACAATAGGCTCGGAATGGGTTGTGATTACTTCAACTGAACTCCGGCAATATAAGACTAATTCAAAAATTTATTGTCAGTAGATAAAAACATATTTGTCTAACCCTGAAAGTCTAAATCCCGTTAATGAAGGGAATTTTAAAACAGAATGAAACAGAAAGCCACCTATTATCGGTGGTTTTTTGTTTATTCAGTAATTTCGTCATACGTTGAATTCGTTTTCTTTGAAATCCCATCGACTAAACAAATACAGATGACATCAGTATCGTTGTTTTCTCAATCCTTCATACAAGTGATTAAATTGAATTTGTCTTTATATAATAGCATAGTAATAGCATAGATATAGTATATATGTTGCTATATTATAGCTGCATTAAAAGATATGTAATATCTAAGCTATAAATAAGTATCAAATTATGATTAAACCAATAAGAATTATATATTTGTAACCTAAATGAGAATATTTGTCTACGGCGGTATTTGTTTTCGGCGTTATTGGTACATTATCACTCCCGAATGCAATAGATAAACATTAATCACATTAGCACATTAGCACATTATCTAATTAACACATTAATATTATGGCTCGAGTAAAAGGAATTATACAGGTAACCGGTAGTCTGAAAGGTGTATCCATCTATACCATGCGGGGAAGCGACGAGGTGATTATGCGCACCAAAGGTGGCCCGAGTAAGAACACGATTAAAACCCGCGAAAGTTGCAAACCGTTGCGAGATAATGGGAAAGAGTGGGGCGGTTGTACCAAAGCGGCCAGTTCCATTCGGCGAGCGTTGGGTGACAGTACCCGACTGGCCGATTATAACCTGAGTGGTGCTTTAAACGCCATTTGTAAGAAAATACAATGCACTGACGAAACCGGAGAAAAAGGACAACGATCCATTCGGCTTAATCAGAACCGGAAATACCTAACCGACTTTAATTTCAATAAGAAAAACCTCTTTAATCAGGTTGTTCGTATCAATCCTCTTTGGGAAATTGACCGACAACAAGTAAGAGCTACTGTAAACATTCCCGATTTTGAACCGAAGCAAGATTTAAAGCAACCGAATAAACTTCCACTGATGCGCTGGGTGGTGACTTTGGGAGTAGCTACCGATGTAGGTATGGATGAGAAAAGCAAAACTTATTATCCAATGAATGAACAATTGCTGGGTTATCACAAGGAAATTCATACTGATTGGAATCCTGTCATGCGACCGATACCTGCGCAAACCCTTGAAGTGAGCATTGAAGACATTTCCCAATATCTGACTGATAACGATACCCTAATCCTAAGCATCGGAGTAGAATTTGGTACCATTGGGCTGAATGGCGAAGGTGAAGCTGTGAAATACAGCGGATGTGGGAAGATTGTGGGGAGTTTGTAGATTTTAGAGCCAAGAATCAAGAGCCAAGAAAAAAGATAAAAGACAAAAGACGGAAGACAAATGTCAAGATCAACAATCCATCCTGAAATACCTGGAACGTTATGTAGGCCGCGACCACTATAAAACAGCTTGCAAATACATTAAGCACATTAAAAAGCTCGGAGTTGCCGAAAAATCAAATGCCTTAATACTCACTCTTCGTCGGCTTTATCCACAACGACGGGCGTTGATGGATGAACTGGATAATGTGTAGTTTGTAGTTAGGAGAGCGTACGGCGGCTAAAGTCCGCCTGTCGCGGAAGTTGGGAAAGAGGCAAACTCCAGACCAGACTCTCAATAAATGTTTATATTAATTGAAAAAGGGGCCACCCATTAATTGAAAAGTATACCAGTGATTT
>JBBRTR010000212.1:0-3762 GCA_038244215.1 Bacteroidales bacterium | reverse complement strand
GCGGGCTATTGTTCCGCCCTGACGAGCTACATCTTTGTGTTCGTCGAACGAATCGGGCTGAACTACTTCCGAAATTTCTTTGGTTGATAATTCTGCAAGCATATTCAAAACCAATTCTTTGTTGGTCATATTGTCCCGCAGGTTTTCTTTTTTCAAACCTTTGAACTGACGGTATTCACGAGCTGTTTTGTCTGCCCATGTTTTGTAGATAATATCGGTGAGCGTAGCAAACTGAAGGCCTTCTTGTAATCCATGACTTTTCCATTCGTCAGTCAGATCTTTTCGAATTTCAATGCTTTTCAAGCGTTGATTAATCCAACTGTCAGAATAACCAAGTTGTTTATATTGAATTAAAGCACGGTCGATGGTAAGTTCAGGATCTTGCAATTCGTCCAATCGTTCTTTTGCTATTTGTGCCAGCCACAGTTTAAAAGGCTCTGCTTTGGGCGAAGGAATGGATTGTATCAGCCGGAAAAGTTGTTCTGTATCAAGTACATCAGTTTTGTAATTTTTTCCATCGGGTGACAGCATTTTCAGTTGTCCGATTTTTGCGGACAACTGACTTCCTTCGTTTTGAAGTTTCTTTTTAAGGTCGTTCCAATACTTTCTGGGTCTGTCAGTATCGGTTAATACTTCTACAACATCAACTACCGAAAAATACCATTTCTCTTGTTCGTCATCCCAAATGGTGCGAACCAACTTTTCGTCAAAAAGCTTAATTTCATTTTTTTGTGTCATATTGGTTTTGATTTAAAAATGAGTATGTAAAGATACGATTTTTTCTAAAATCAATATCTAAAATTCCAACATTCAACATTATTTTTTACCTTTGCGAAAAGAAAATGAAATACGTCGACGTTATAGTTCCGTTGCCTTTGGCAAACACTTTTACTTATTCTGTACCGGAAGAATGGTCGGATCAGGTGCGGATTGGTATGCGGGTTGTGGTTCCGTTTGGCAAAAAGAAAATGTACACGGCTATAGTGTGTCTCGTTCATACTGTGATGCCAACGATTTACGAAGCAAAAGACATTATTTGTCTGCTGGATAATGCACCAATTCTTCGCCGCCCACAACTGAAATTTTGGGATTGGATTTCGTCTTATTATCAGGCATTTTTGGGCGATGTGTATCAGTCAGCTGTTCCGGCTGGTTTAAAGTTGGAAAGTGAAACGAAGGTTTGCATTAATCCTGAATTTGAAGCCGAAGCCGTTCTTACTGAAAAAGAAGAGAGAGTTTTAATGGTTCTTTCGGAAGGCAAACCGGTGACCATTACCGAACTGAACAAAGTTACCGAAATGCGCGACGTGATGCCTACGCTTAACAAACTTTTGGCAAAAGGGGCTGTCGAAATCAGTGAAGAACTTACCGATAAATTTAGAATTAAAACCGAAACGTTTATAAAACTTACTGCCGAAGCTTCTCAGGAAGATAATTTGCGAAAAGTTTTCGACGAATTGAGTCGCGCAAAAAAACAATTGGAAGTGCTGATGAAGTACATTGATTTATCCAAATGTCTTATCCCTTCAAAGCAAAAAGAAATCAGTCGGAAAGATTTGAAAGAAAAAGCCGGAGCTTCTGATGCGGTTATTAACGGTTTGATTGACCGTGGAGTATTCGAAATTTATCTCAAAGAAGTCGGACGACTCGATGTTTCCGAAATTCAAACTGCCGAAGTTTATCCGCTCAACGAATTTCAGCAAACAGCTTTCAAAGAAATTGAGAAACAATTTGTCGAAAAACAGGTCGTTTTGTTACATGGTGTAACTTCCAGCGGCAAGACCGAACTGTATATCCATTTAATTAATAAAGCACTTGCCGAAGGAAAACAGGTACTGTATCTGGTTCCTGAAATTGCCCTTACCACACAGCTCACTACAAGGCTGAAACGGGTTTTTGGTCGTCGACTTGGCGTTTATCATTCTAAATTTTCGGATGCAGAACGGGTTGAAATTTGGAATAATGTATTGAATGATAAAAGTTATGACGTTATTATAGGGGTTCGTTCGTCCATTTTTATGCCGTTTCGTCAACTCGGATTGATTATTGTTGACGAGGAGCATGAATCAAGTTACAAGCAATACGATCCGGCACCACGCTACCATGCGCGTAATGCAGCCATTGTTCTGGCATCCATGCACGGAGCAAAAACCCTTCTTGGAACTGCTACTCCTGCCATCGAAACCTATTATAATGCTAAGAACGGAAAATTTGGTTTGGTAGAACTGAATGAACGATATGAGGAAATGGCCATGCCGGAAATTATGGTGGTCGATACCAAGGAAGCGTACCGGAAAAAGCAAATGGAAAGTCATTTCACTCCTTTGTTGTTAGAAAAAATTGCAAAAGCTCTGTCGAATAAAGAGCAAATTATTCTTTTTCAAAATCGACGCGGTTATGCACCTTATATAGAATGTAAAGCCTGTGCTTATGTGCCAAAGTGCAAAAACTGCGATGTCAGTCTTACGGTGCACAAAGTTTTCAATACGCTTACTTGCCATTATTGTGGTTATACTGAACCTATTCCAAATATCTGCCCAGTTTGTAAAACACCAAATTTGAATACAAAAGGTTTTGGTACCGAAAAAATTGAAGATGAAATAAAACTGATTTTCCCAGAAGCTCGTGTGAGCCGTATGGATTTGGATACAACGCGTTCCAAAAAATCATATGAAAAAATTATTACTGACTTCGAACAACAAAAGGTGGACATTCTGATTGGTACGCAAATGGTATCAAAAGGGCTGGATTTTGAAAGAGTGTCGTTGGTTGGCATTCTGAATGCTGATAATATGCTCAACTTCCCCGATTTCAGAGCTCACGAGCGTGCTTATCAGTTGATGGCACAGGTTAGCGGACGTGCCGGACGAAAAAACAAACGCGGAACGGTTATTTTGCAAACCTCCTTACCGGAACATCCAATTATTGGTCAGGTTATCCGAAACGACTATCAGGCGATGTTCGCCACCCAATGCGACGAGCGTAAACTTTTCAAATACCCACCGTATTTTCGCATCATTCAAATTGTGCTTCGTCATCGCGATCCAAAAATAGTCAACCAGGCAGCCACTAAAATGGCAACAGATTTGCGCGCTGTATTCGGAAGCCGTGTTCTCGGACCGAATGTTCCGTCTGTTTCTCGGATACAGAATTTATATATAAAACATATTTTACTCAAGTTTGAAGTGGAAGCTTCAGCCGATAAAGCAAAAGAAATTCTAAGACAAGTCACCAATCAACTTCTTGCTGAGTCCAAATTTAAATCTTTGTGGGTGAATATGGATGTAGATCCGATGTGATTTTCCTCTTTTTCTACATAATTCAGATTCTGTTTTCATTTATTACTTTCGAATTAATATATTTTTTGTCTGAATAATGCCAATAATTCTTCAGTTTTTTATAAAACCCTTTTGCTGTAAGGGTGTCGAATCAGTTTCAATTTGTAATCATTCCTTTAAAAATGGCCGTTTTTCGACTCTCATCAAACAATTTCCAATTATATTCAAAATTATTTTGGGGTATAAAGTTGTTTTTTGTCAGGCGTTTAAGGTAAAAAACATGTTTTAGAGCATAATTATTTCCCAAAGTTATTTGGTTTATAATAAAAAAGCGTGTACTTTTGCAGCCGCTTAGAAGAAATGCAGGGAGCTGTAAGGATAGAAAAAGCGAGTAAAAAAACTTTTTGATTAAATATCGAAAAATATTTGGATAGAATCAAAAAAATGCATTATCTTTGCAGCCCGTTTCGCCCTATTTTTTTGG
>JBBRTR010000211.1:0-3766 GCA_038244215.1 Bacteroidales bacterium | reverse complement strand
GTTCCGTTCGGACAATTTATTTCGCAGATACCGCAAGCTGTACAAGCATGTTCATTGTTTTCGTCATGTGGCATGACCAATTCACTTCTCCAACGTTCTGAAATTACTAATGTGTCACGATTTTCAGGATATTGTTGCGTTACTTTTTTAGTCCATAATTCTTTCCATGTCACCGACATACCGAAAAGCAAAGACTTAATTCCGGTAAATAAACCTGAAAAATATTTTGATACTGAGCTCATCTTTTAATTTACAATTAATTAATTTTCAATTTTCAATTGTCTGATTCCCCTTTAGGGGTTAGGGGTCTTTAAAATAAACTTGGAAATAAATCTGTCAAAGTTAAACCAGATAAAACCAGAATAACCATTACTAAAATGTTCACCAAATTAATAGGCAATAAATATTTCCATTCCAAATTCAGAAGCTGATCTATACGCAAACGCGGGAACGACCAACGAACCCATAAACTTAGGAAAATCAGCACGCCGGTTTTTCCAAAGAACCAAACATAAGTTGGAATATAGGCCATTATTTGGTTGAAACCTTCCCAGCCATGAACCTGAATCGGCATGTAACCGCCTAAGAAAACTGCTGTTGCAATTGAAGCAATGATAAACATATTCAGGTATTCAGCCAGATAATAGAAGCCAAATTGAAGACCTGAATATTCTGTATGGTAACCTGCTGTTAATTCTGATTCAGCTTCCGGTAAGTCAAACGGTCCACGATTTGTTTCGGCATGACCTGAAATCAAATAAATTACAAAAGCGATCATCGATGAAATATGTCCGTTGAAAAGATTCCAACAATAACGTTGCCCTTCAATCATACTTGAAAATTGCATGGTTCCGGCCAAAACAACGATGGTCATCAAGGCAAAACCTGCTGAAAGTTCATAACTTACAAACTGAGCACCACTTCGCATGGCTCCAATCATCGAATACTTATTATTACTTGACCAACCTGCAAGCAGCACTCCAATAATTCCAAGTGAAGAAACAGCCATGACATATAAAACTCCGATATTGAAATCAATAGCTTGAAGTCCTTTCCCAAATGCAATTGCTCCAAACGTCAGCATGGAAGCTATAATCATGAAAAATGGTGCTGCAAAAAAGAGAAAACGGTCAGAGCGATTAATTTTGATGATTTCTTTCAGCAAAATCTTGATCATATCAGCCACACTCTGCAAAAGTCCCCATTTCCCAACACGATTCGGTCCGTAACGAGCCTGAAAGAAAGCGGTTATTTTTCGTTCAGCATAAATAAGTATCAATGCAATTACTGCGTAGGCTGTTAAAAGAACGAGAATAACGATTACAGATTCAATAAGTAAAACCCAAAAATTGGATAAGTTGCTTCTTAAAGCAGTATCTAACCAACTTGTCAGGTTCGAAATCTCTAAGGGTTGTGAATAATTTAATATCATAAATAAACTCATTATTACCCCCAACCCCCAAAGGGGAGTTGAGATGTTAGTATTGTCTCTTCTTCTTGTTTTTATTTCCCTTTAGGGGTTAGGGGTCATCTGTCTATATCCGGAATCACATAATCCATTGAACCTCCAATACCAATAAAGTCAGAAATTTTTTCACCGGCAGAAATCAATGGCATAGCCGAAACAAGTGCCATAGATGGCGAACGGAATTTCATGCGATATGGAGTTTTATCTCCACGACTGTCAATATAAATACCAAATTCGCCTTTTGCAGCTTCCACACGTTGAAAATATTCGCCTTCAGGAAGACGGATAATGGCTTTTGTTTTAGCACAAATTTCACCTTCAGGAATATTATCAATCAACTGTTCTATAATGTGTAAAGATTCTTCAATCTCATCCAAACGGTTCAAATAACGTGCATATGAATCTCCTTCTGTACGGATAATTTCCTTAAAATCAACTTTATCATACAGAGCATAAGGCAAATGCTTACGTAAATCGCATGACCAACCTGAAGCACGTCCGGCAGGACCGGTAACTGCATAGGTAATGGCTTCTTCCTTAGTCATATTCCCAATGCCAATCATACGTCCCAATGCAATTACGTTGTGTGAGAAGAAACGGTCGTATTCTTTCAGTTTTTCGCGCATGTACGGAATAAATGCTTTCACATCTTTCTGAAATTCAGCATAAATATCAAACATTACTCCACCGACTACGCATTGATTAATAATCAAACGTCCACCACAGGTTTTATCAAAAATATCCAGAATCACTTCACGTTCACGCATTCCGTAAATAAAAGCGGTAGTTGCACCCAAATCGTTTGTCATTGCCGACCAGGCCAGCAAGTGCGAACTGATACGGTTCAATTCGTCCATAATGGTACGGATATATATAGCCCGTTCGGGAACTTCAATTTCTGCTGCTTTTTCGATACATAAACACAAACCATGACGGTTGATGTTTGCTGAAAGATAATCAAGTCGGTCGGTGAAATGAAGAATCTGAGGGTAAGTAAGGCTTTCGCTCAGTTTTTCAATACCACGGTGAATATAACCGCTATGAACATCAATCTTTTTTACAATTTCACCATCCAATGCTGTGCGAAAATGCATAACACCGTGTGTTGAAGGGTGTTGTGGCCCGATATTGATAATATAATCATCTTCTTCAAATATGTTGACAGTTTCTTCTACCAATTTGCCATCAACTTCCATGATGCGGGGAGCTGTGTCAATCATTTCCTTACTCACCAATGAAACCGGATTCAATTCGGGATTTGCATCATAATCTTTACGCAATGGAAATCCAACCCAATCGGCATTCAGGAAGAATCTGCGCATATCAGGATTATTGATAAAACGAATGCCTAACAAGGCATAAACTTCCCGTTCGTTGAAATGAGCTGTTTCGTATAAATCCGTTACAGAATACAAAAGCGGATTTTCACGATCGGAAGTTCCGGTTTTCAGAACAATTTCTTTTGAAAGATCTTTGGATGAGGAAAGTAAATAAATAACACCCAGCTTTTCACCCCAATCCATTCCAATCAATTTTACTAGAAAATCAAAAGATAATTCGGCATTTTGGAGCAATGTTTTTGCTAACAAGTGTAGCTTATCAGGTTCAACTGTTACTGTAAGTTTTTGCTTTTCTTCAATAACTGCTTCGTTTACAGTATCAAGTATCAGCTTTTTAATTTTTTCCATTTTTATAAAATGTCAGATGTTTAAAGTCTTTTATCTTGCCCAAGGTTGTGTAAAATATCTTTCGACTTTAGTCTCTTTTACGTTGTTTATTTCCCAAAAATTGTTCTACTTTAATTTTACGTTGTAACTGCATTAATCCGTAAAACAAAGATTCTGGACGCGGAGGACAACCAGGAACATATACATCGACCGGGATAATTTGATCAACGCCGTTAATAACGTGATATGAATTAACAAACGGACCGCCGGAAATAGCACAAGCACCCATAGCCAATACATATTTTGGTTCGGCCATTTGGTCGTAAACACGTTTGATTAGTGGTGCCATTTTGTGAACCATCGTTCCGGCAACAATCATCAAGTCGGCCTGACGAGGACTGTTACGGGTAACTTCCATACCGAAACGCGCAATATCGTGATGTGCTGCAGCGGCAGCCATAAATTCAATTCCACAGCAACTTGTTGCATAAATCAATGGCCAAATCGAATTGGAACGACCCCAATTGATTAATTCGTCAATTTTACTTAATACAACATTTACTCCGTTGGCTTCCAGTTCCTTGATATAGTTTTCAAGATATTCGTTATCGTTGAATTCTTCGGTTGGAAT
>JBBRTR010000210.1:0-3770 GCA_038244215.1 Bacteroidales bacterium | reverse complement strand
TTATATCATAATTGTATAACATTCAAATATATATGTCATGCCAAATATAAAATTAGAATCCTGTCTGCCAAGTTATGCAGTCAAACATATAGAATCAATTAGAATTCTTTTCGCCGTTAATTCGGAAACTAAACAGTCAGAAGCTTTCGTTCCGCTTTCTATTTATTTGGAGTTATTGGATAAATTAGAAAGCTCAGTTAGAAAACAAACTAAATAATAAACTTCCTATGGACCCAATTTGTGAACCATATTCTAAAATCCCTTTCACGAGTTTTTCAGGGAGTTTTCCTGTTTTACTCACTTCATTACTTGCTTGTTGTAAGTCTAAGATTGCTTTTTCTCTTAGTTCTGAACTAATAGATTGGTCTAACTTTAAAGCATTGATTATTTCTTCGATTTTCGCTGTAAAATTTGGCTTGTTCTCACTGGTTACGTTATTCGATTCAATAACGAAAGTGTTATTTGACCCAGCTCCTGAAGCATTAATGTTATATTTACCAGATTCTTTCATTTGTATTTCTTCTTTTAAGTATTTAGCCCCAGCAAATGTAATTTTAGCTTTGTATTCGTCTGGTTCTTGTAGTTTTTTTAGCTTGTTTAGTGGGCTTTCTGTCAAACTGCTTTCACCTGTCATAAGATTTTTCTCGAATAAAAACGTTTCGTATATTGGTTCTCGACCAGTTAACTGTATGAATTTTTCGTCTAAAAGTTCTTTCAGTATATTTCCAATTTCATTTGTTGTCGAGTCTAAAAATAATTGTTCAATCGGGTGGAATTTTCCATCTCCTTCAAACTGTTTCAAATGGTAAAGCAATTTCATGTAGTTATTCATCTTTCTTTTTTTTTATTAAGGTTGCCACTAACTATGTTATACCTATAGTAAAACTATCGGTATCATGCCGTTTTGGGTGGATAGCTATAGTTTTTGTATGTTCTTGTTTTTTTAAATAGCTGCAAATTTATGTAAATTATTTTACAAATCATCAAAGGGACTAAAAATATTCTGTAAACTTTTTTCAGTTACATGTGTATATATTTCAGTTGTCTTACTGCTCTTATGTCCAAGCAATTCCTGAATATACCGTAGATCCGTTCCTGATTCCAATAAATGGGTAGCATACGAATGTCGCAACCAATGCAAGGTAACAGGTTTTTTGATATTTGTTTTTTGTAAAGCATGTTTTAATATAAATGCAAGCCCTACTTCCGAATACTTTTCTCCCTGATTCTGACCTTCGAATAGCCATACTTCCGGTTTGTAATTTTTATAATAGTCACGTAACATGTTTATAATTTTG
Source organism: Bacteroidales bacterium (assembly GCA_038244215.1). Lineage (GTDB taxonomy): Bacteria > Bacteroidota > Bacteroidia > Bacteroidales > Paludibacteraceae > Paludibacter. The sequence goes on along the minus strand of JBBRTR010000210.1, from coordinate 2,472 downwards.
TCTGAAATAGGAATTACTCTATCTTTCTTGCCTTTTGCATTCAAAATTAGCAGTATATGCCGCTTCGAATTTACATCTCCAAGCTTTAAATTCAAAAGTTCTCCTCTTCTGAGTCCACAAGCATAAATCAAACTAAGCATGGTTTTGTGCTTTTGATTTTGTGTAGCTTGAAGTAAAGCAACCACCTCTTCTTTACTCAATACATTGGGCAATTTATGTTCCCTTCGCGGACGGTCAATTTGTTCGGTAATAATTCTTGAACCTTGTATGGTTTTGAAAAACAAACGGGCTGCATTCACTGCCTGATTTTGGTACGACTGACTCAAATTGCGCGGCATCATATACAAATGCACAAACCGTATCATATCATCATTCGTAACTTCTGAACTTTTTTTTGGTTTTACAAACCGTAGAAATGTTCGTATTGCTTTTTCATACGATTCAATGCTTGACTCACTATAGCGTTTGCTCTCCATCCACTGTTTGAAAACCAATATTTCTTGTACGTTTTCTTTATCCAGTTCGGGTAAGTCAACTACTACTTCGCCTGAATTTAAATTGAAATCATGTTGAATTGACTGGTAGTCAATCATCTCAAGCCTCATTATTCTGTCATTAAAATAGTTTTTCAACAATTCCAGATTTCTGCCCCAGTTAGGTATAATCCATTTATAATCATTACTATCCCAACGTACATACTTAAACGTGCGGATAAACTGAATATCCGTTTCATTCTTAGGCATTTTAACAGCAATCTGCTTTCCCGAAACAGTTATTTCAATATCATTCTTTTTTTTTGCTGAAGCAGGTGTTGATTCGGTCATCTTCTCAGCTGATTTTTTCACCTCACTTTGTATTGAATTAGCCTTTTTATTCAAAACCAAAGTTGGAACTTCTTCAGGTATGACTTCCTTTACTTCTATAACTTCATTTATTTCATTAACTTCTTTTACTTCAGTCACAATCTCCACTTCCGGAAACATCCCTTTCAACTCGCCAAATGCCTCACTCGTGTACGGTATATGCCATGCACTCATGGTTTTACTCCAAGCCGCTCCTGCAATTTGCTTTAGCTGCAAACTCACAACAGCATTGTACGGAAAATCAACCCGTATGCGGACTTCATCCTTATGTATAACTTTTGAAGCTTTCATCTGATAAAATTTGATTCCCTTTTATTTCTTAAACACCTCCAAATAGCAACACTGTTTTTTTGTAAAATCAATTAAGTGGGATGACTATTTAATTTTAGGGTTGTATAAGTACTTCACTTTACATTATGCCAGTGTTTCTGTTTTAGCAGTTTTTTCGCCTGCAAATTTATTAAAATTATCATTAACAACAACATTTTTTTAAAAATACTTATAAACAATGGAAACATTCCTTTAATTGCGGGCTGTAGTGAATAAAAAACCATCCGAATGTCAAGATCCGGATGGTTTTTAATAAGTTGATGATTTTACTCCGGCAGAGCTCAGGTTCTCGGCAGGGAAGGGGAGAAGCCTGTATCTGCAAGTTGTATTACATCACGTAACTCACGATTTCGAAACTCCAGGTACGTCGGGGGTCTGAACCCACACCGGCAATCTGTAAAACATATTGTTGTCCGGAAATAAGGTTATCCAGGATCATTTTATGTTTCGGAGTTGTTAGCTTTTCGTAAACGCTATCATCCGTTTTGGGTATTCGCGTGTATCGTACCTCATAACTACGGGCATGATCCACCACGTCCCAGCTTATGTCAAGCGTTCCGCTTATTTTACCCGGACGTACCATTACATTTACCGGTTGATCCAGTATTTCCACGTAGACAGGTTTCCTTTTAAGGTCGTAACCCGAACTAAGCAATATCACTTCGTCACCTTTACTGATATTCTGTACCATACGGCCGGTTTCACTCAGTACATCCACCAAATTTGCACGCGCAACGTTTTTCTCGGCAGTTACCTTTTTGTTACCATCAGCCATTTTAGCCAGAAATTCATCAAATGTTGTAACTTTTTCCCTGATTGTTACAACATAAGGAGCCAGAGTCTCGAAGTACGTATTCCCAGCGAGGTTCCCTGCAATTGTCGAACCTTTTACCTTCAGACCTGCATCGGGATATTGATTCGAAGAAAAATCCAAATTGATTTTACTCATAATTTTCTCATTTTTTTTGTTAGTTAATTGAAAATAGTTATCTCTGTAATTTTATACTTTGTATTGATTGCCTACTTATTTATGATTGTATTTATCAATTGCTGCCACATGTGTATGAAATGGTTTAGTACATAACAAAAATTAAAATATTCATTTCATCCTTTAGAATGTCAGCAATGTAACTTCAGCTCTTCGAATTGACCTTGTCCGGTGAGCCGAAAAACAAGTGAGAATGGCGGTTAAAAATCGTCCTTGTTTGAGCTCCGACGTATTTCGTTGGAGTGAGTTTGGACGATTTCAGCCTTTCGAGCGTCAGTTTTTCGAGTGAAG
>JBBRTR010000209.1:0-3781 GCA_038244215.1 Bacteroidales bacterium | reverse complement strand
CAAACAATTGGCATTGTACCGTAGTTCAGTTATCAATCTACCGACTATATCATACAGATTTAATTTGCCCATTGAATTCCCGCTATTTTTTATAAATATGGTTTTTTCAACACCATAAACCTTCAAATCAGAACTGGTTGCTGAATTGACATCTGTAGTCATCCCGAGACTTGTTACAATTTTAAACCGATTTACAGACGTTGATGATTTTGTTGCTGTAAACGAATAAGTCGTTCCGCTTTGTGTTATGTCAATTGTTTTATTTGCATCCAAATCAACTAAATATAATGCCGGATATTGAGAAGTTGTACTTTCATGTGTAAATTTCAAAGTATAGTTTGTGTCTTCACCGGTCATAAATTTCAGATATGTATTGTTGATATTGTCAACAGCATCTACCTGAAAATCACCGGTTGTTTCAGCAGCCCAAAGTTGTGGTGCAAGCGATGAGCCCATAAATTTATAGCCATCCCAACCATTATCAAAACCACGCGTACAAGATGGATCTGTGAAAACCCACATTTTATCTGAATATCTGGTTCCGGTTACATCAATTCGGGTATACACTTTATCTGTATTTACGGCTTTTACTCTTTGTTTGTCTGTATTCTTCATTGCAACAGAGCTGTATGGAATTTCAATTGTAGCGTTTAATGAATTGCTTAGTGCTTTTACCAAAAATCCCTGCATAGATGAAATCTGACCCGGAATTCCACCAACACCAGCAGTCTTAACCGGGGCTGCAATATATTGTCCGGCAGTTTCGTCAACTCCATTTTGATTAGTCCAGTCTGCATAACTTCCTGTATTATATAAATATACAGTACTATCCATTGCACTTCCAAATTTTATATTGCTGATATTAATAGCTGAAGTATATGGATTTCCATAAACATGTTGACCCGGATATTTTGCTCCGGTTGTATAAGTCAATGTTTCCTGAAAATTACTGTTAACTAACTGCCCCGAGAAGGTAATTGTTTTAGCAGTTGGCTGTGTAATTTCATAACCAGTAAAAGGAGATAAAACATAACTATTTCCCTGTTGCGTCCATGTACCAGTAGTTTCACTATACGTGCGAATATACGAACCATAGAATGTAGGATTTGCAACAACAGAACTAATCGGAATTCCAAAGAATTGCCATTTATACCCTGAATAAGGATTTGTATTTGTAGCAGTTGCTTTGCTGTACATTTCCACTGTAGCTGAAGGGTTGTTGGACGTATTATGGAAAATAAACGAACCGTTTGCTGCAGTTGGATTTGACTTGATACGTAATGCAGAAACTCCGGCATTATTAGTCACCGAACCCGTTACTTCAACTGAGGTTAGAGTAGAAATAGTGAGGTTTGTAGCATCATTCAGATTCATATTTTGTCCAATATGGATATTGTTTAAAGTCGTTGCCGTTGCATTGCCACTCATATTCAAATTACCAATAATTTCCAAGGTTGAACCGGGTAAGGTTTTTACACCACTTCCACTTAATATTAGGTGATAATAACCCGGTGTTGTGCCATTTGGATTCAAAACAGTTTGAGAAGCTCCATTGTATTCTATCGTGTTTATATTACTGCTAAAATCGAGTGTGCTTCTGTTTAAGCTAAGATCCAATGTGCCACCAATTCTGATGATGCTGTTATTAGCGGGCTGAATGTTCGTTTTTTCAGCGATGGTTAGATTGTTGAAATTTGTTGTACCAGCAATAGTCATCGTTTTTGCAATATCTCCATTGGAGAAAATAACGGTTTTGTTTCCAGCAGTAAATGTCCCATTGTTCACCCATGCATTTGCATCTCCTGTAATGGTTAAGTCATATTTACTTGCATCCAAAGTTGCGTTTGGTTGAATTTCTAATGATTTTGCCGTACAGATTGAATAAACTGGCAAAAGATTTACATATGGAGCTAAATCGCCATTGTTATCGCCAGGTAATGTTGCAGGACTCGGAATCACCACATCGTCAGTTGCAGTTGGGACACCACCATTCCAGTTTCCAGGAAGACTCCAGTCGCCGTCGTACGATGGCGATCCATTACCGGTCCATGTATGTTTGGTAACATTTGTATAACTCAATCCCCATTGTTTTACATCCAAAGTAGAAGATGTTGCAATATAATTGATGGCTGGTCCCGTTAACTGGATATAATTGTGGTCAGTATCCACGCCATTATGATTGCGAGGAAATACTTTTTCAAAGTTGTTTGGAGCAAATGCCGGGTCATAGGCATCCCAGAAAACAAGTTGTGTTTCATCTGTTTCAGTTCCGTGCAATTCAGCATCAAGATAATGCAATTTAACTATCATCCTATCGGTTCCACCGCTTTGCGCAAAGCTATAATATCTTTTAATTGCTGAACTTCTCCAACTTGGCACTGTGCCAATAACAATTTTACAACTTATCCAAGTTGGTTTTGTACCAGTATTTAAAAAGATAACAGAGGTGTATTTATTTCCAAAACTATATTCGGTATTATCAGCAAATGCATGTTCTCTTTTTACAATTCCACTTACATCGCCAATACCAGTAGTAGTTGCGGTAGAACCCATGTTTAGGGTATAACTGCTCATACTTAAACTGCCTTTTACGGCAGAAGGATTTGCACTTTGTAGGTTCAAAATTCCATTTAAAGTTAAGTTTTCACTTGCTGTTAATCCTCCTCCGTCGACAGTTAAATTACTAACGTTCCCGCTAAAAATAGAAGATGGCAATATAATAGCTGAAGCATTTGTAAAAGCGATTGTAGCTGCAGCATTACTAGCATCAATGGTTCCAGTGCTGCGAGTTGGTGTAATACCAGCTATGGTAAGTGTATTTGCTGCTAAAGTTAATGTACCCGAAGTTAGTGCCAATGTTCCATTTACCGTCATGCTTTGGTTTCCAAGTGTTAAGCCGTCCGAGCGATTGATGGTTAAGTTATTTACAGTTGGTGTATTTGCAAATAAATTTGAATTTAATGTCATTAATGATGTTCCACCAAAATTCAAGGAAGAAACTTCACTTACAGAAAGGTACCCAGAGGTTTTACTTATTGTTCCGTTTATACCTAATGTAGTATTGCCCACAATATAGTCGCCATTACTTAAAGTTAAATTAGTAGTAATAGTTACAGGTGTTGATTGATTAACGTTGTTGGCATTATTAATAGTCAATATGTCGAAATTTGTAGTTGAACTTCCTGAAATTGTTTGTGCAACTGTTCCATTTAAGGTTACTGATTTGCCTAACGTGGCAATAAAAGTGCCGTTGTTTGTAAAGTTTCCTCCTAAAAAATGATTGTAATTTCCTGTGGCAAAAGTTGTTCCATTGCCAATATTTAAATTTCCACTGATGTTTAATGCTTCTGCTGCTGTGGCAGTTACAGTTCCTGACAGCGTTAAATCGCCATTAATATTTAAAGCTGTAGATGGTAAGGTTTTTGTTCCAGTTCCACTAAGAATAAGATGATAATATCTTTTTGAGGTCATATTTGGCACGACAACTGTTTGGGTTCCTCCATTGTATTCCGCAGTCGTTGCTCCTAAAGTTACAGCATGCCAGATACCGTTATTGGTAACAGTTCCAGCTATTCGGGTAATACTGCCAGTTGTATTAGTTAGCGAAGCACCATTGTCAATTGTTATATTATTGAAATTTGTTGTGCCATCCATGGTTGCTGCGGCATTTGTAAATATTACTGTACTTGAAAACGGATTAAATGTTCCTCCACTATTACTCCAAGCACCTCCAGCTCCGGTAATGGTGAGTTGCGCATCTGAAACAGCATCTAAAATACCT
>JBBRTR010000208.1:0-3922 GCA_038244215.1 Bacteroidales bacterium | reverse complement strand
ATTATGTTTGCCAAAACCAAAGAAGTACAATTAATTCTACAGGAAAACTGGCATAGAATTGTTACGCGACGCATTTACGTGGCTTTGGTGGAAGGCAAAATGGAAAAAGAACAGGATACGATTGTAACCTGGCTGACTGAAAACGAAAAATCATTGAAAATTCATTCCAGTTCAACAGATGATGGTGGGCAACAGGCCATTACACATTACCGTTGCATCAAATCGAACGAAAACTTTTCATTGCTTGAAATTGAACTTGAAACCGGACGAAAAAATCAGATTCGGGTTCACATGCAGGGAATTGGACATCCGATTGTAGGTGATAAAAAATACGGAGCAGGTCTCAGCCCGATCGGACGATTGGGTTTACATGCCCGTTTACTGGCATTTTATCATCCAATCAGTACTGAAGTTGTGAGTTTTGAAACCCCGGTTCCACGGAATTTTTTGAGCATATTTCATTGAATACTGAATAAGAAAAGAGCGTCAATTACGCTCTTTTCTTATTCAAATTTGAGTTATCATTTCAATTAATAATTAATCCTGTTCGCATTATCTCTTTCAGAAATCCACTTCCTCCTTCATTCTTTTCAATTAAAACTGGTTCAATTCTGTAATCAATTTCACGTCTTAACTTCCACAACAAAGGTGTGTACGTAAAGAAATCTCCTTGAATTGAATTTACAACAACAGCAACATCTATATCACTGTCATCTCGTTGGGTTCCTTTAGCATACGACCCAAAAAGAATAATCTTATCAACATCAAAATGCTTTGAAACAAGCAGTTTGAAAAGAATCAATTTATCTATAATTTCTCTGTTATCCATATTTTCAATTCTTTAGTATTATCCAAGATAGACTGACATCTTTCTTTCGTCAGACTTTTCATAAGTCGCTCTTTGTGCGACGGATAACGTGCTTCTATATTCAATGGTTCAAGAATATCAATAAAATCTTTAAATTTCTCAGATAAACTGTCATAAATGTTGGTCTTTTTAGCCAAGCTTATCAAACTGTGTGTAAATGGTGCCGGTTCGCTATTATATGAATTAAAATAAGCTTTAAAAATTTTCTCAATAGTTTGGTGACACATAAATCCAACGTACAAATATCTGCCGGTTTGCATCATTGCAAGAGCAGTTTCAAAATCATAATCAGATAAATCAGTCCAGTATTTAACTTTCTCATTCATAATTAATCAATTATTCTTTTCACTGCAAATATACATACTTTTTTAATTTCCCCAAACAATGAATCTTTTTAAAAGAATTTAAAAAAATAGCCTCAAAAGATAAACTTCTGAGGCTATTTTTATAATCGTTTTCTGTCTAAATCCAACGCACGTAACAGAAATCCTGACGGTGTGGTAAATCTTCATTTTTAGGGAACATACGAAATCCGAATTTAAACGAACCGGCCATATTCAAATTATATTCAAGATTGAAATACATTTTCGATCCTTCGGTTTTCACCAGTTTCAATTCTTCTACATCATAAAGTGTATCCACGTTATTTTTGCCTAATTTAGTGGCCACCAGCTCTATTCCGATACCTTTATCATTAATTCCATCAATGTCGATTACAATATTAATATCGTAGTTCTCACCAACTTGCGGATTATGTAACAGTTTTTCAGGAATATCCATAGAGACCACCTGAATATGATCCCAGCCAGTAGCAATCTTTTCCTTCCATGCTGCAATTTCTTTCGCTTTTGAATAATTATTTGCCTTCAAAAGAGCCGATCGTGTTGCAAGTTTGGTGTAGAAACGTGCGATATAATCATCAATCATACGTTTGGTTGTAAATCTCGGCGTAATCTGTGAGATTGAATTTTTGATATACTGAATCCACTCCGGAGAATATCCTCTATCGGTAGTTTTGAAATACAACGGAATAATTTCAGTTTCAAGTATGCTGTAAATAGTTGATGCATCCAACTGATCCTGATGTTCCTGAATTTCGTAGGTGCGTTTTTCTGTTAACGCCCAACCGGCTCCTTTTACATACCCTTCGAGCCACCAGCCATCGAGCACCGAAAAATTCAAAACACCATTCATTTGTGCTTTTTCGCCGGATGTTCCGGATGCTTCAAGTGGACGAGTCGGTGTATTCAACCAGATATCAACCCCTGAAACTAACCGTTTTGCCAATCGCATATCGTAATTTTCGAGGAAAATAACTTTACCCAAAAACTGCGGCATTCGCGAAATTTCAACAATTCGTTTAATTAAGCCTTGTCCTCCACCATCAGCTGGATGTGCTTTTCCTGTAAATAAAAATTGAACGGGTCGAAGCGGATTATTGACAATCTTCTCCAGCCGTTCCAAATCAGTGAAAAGCAAATGCGCACGTTTATAAGTTGCAAAACGACGACCGAAACCAATAATCAGTGCATGAGGATTAATCATATCCAAAACGGACATAATACGTGAAGGATCTCCCTGATTTTTCAACCAGTTTTCACGAAATTGATCTTTTATATAATCAACCAGCTTAATTTTCAAGTTCATACGGGTGTCCCAAATCACCTGATCCGGAATTTTATACACACCTTCCCATATTTTCATATTGGATTGATCAGCATAAAAAGCTTTTGTAAAATACTTTTCATAAATCGCTTTCCAGTCGGACGAAGTCCATGTTGGAAGGTGAACGCCATTCGTAACATAGCTAACGTGCAATTCTTCAGGGAAATAACCTTTCCAAATCGGATTGAACATTTCCTGCGAAACTTTTCCGTGCAACCAACTCACACCATTCACTTCCTGACAGGTATTACAGGCAAAAACGCTCATGCTGAATTTTTCGTTAGGATCGCCTGGATGTTCACGTCCTATATCAATAAATTCATCCCAAGTCAAATTCAGTTTTGCAGGAAATTCACTCATGTACTTTTGAAACAACGGTTCGTCAAAACTATCATGTCCGGCAGGAACCGGTGTATGAACTGTATAAAGGGAACTAGCCCGCACAATTTCGAGCGCCTCGTTGAACGATATATTTTTATCTGCAATTAAATCAACCAGACGTTGAGCATTAATAAGTGCAGCATGACCTTCATTGCAATGATAAACTTCTTTTTCAATTCCTAATTTTTTTAGAGCCAGAATTCCACCAACACCAAGCATAATCTCCTGTTTCATACGGTTTTCCCAATCGCCACCATAAAGTTGGTGCGAAATAGAACGATCGTATTCGCTGTTCATATCGTTGTCTGTATCAAGCAAATAAAGTGCGATTCGACCGACAGAAACTTTCCAGAGATAAGCATAAACAGTTCTGCCCGGATACGGAACTTCAATCAAAAGCGGTTCATCTTTTTCATCTTTCACCTGTTTCAAGGGTAAATTATTGAAATTTTGGGCTTCATAAACTGCAAGTTGTTGTCCTTCGAGTGAAAGTGATTGTGTAAAATAGCCGTAACGGTATAAAAACCCGATGGCGGTCATATCAACATTGCAATCGCTGGCTTCTTTCAAGTAATCACCTGCCAAAACACCCAGACCTCCAGAATAGATTTTCAAAACTTCAGTTAAACCATATTCCATGCTGAAATAGGCTACAGAAGGAGTTTTCGTGCTTTTTGGAACATTCATATAGGCTTTGAAATCGGCATAAACCGCATCCACCTTTTTGATAAATTCAGCATCTTTTCCTAATGCCACCAATTTATCATAATTCAGAATATTCAACAACAAAACAGGATTTGATGCTGCCTGAATCCACGCTTCTTTATCAATCTGGCGGAACAGATTTTTGGCGTCACTGTTCCATACCCACCAAATATTCTGAGCAATTTCTTCTAATTTACTTAAACTATCAGGTAAATGCGACTTTACATTTATCTCTTTTAAGTTTATATCATTTACTTCATTTACTTTGATTCTCATAATCTTAACCAATCTTATATAACTAAT
>JBBRTR010000207.1:0-3993 GCA_038244215.1 Bacteroidales bacterium | reverse complement strand
CGTTATGCGCAACCCGTTGGCGACACTACTAATAATTATCTTTGTTGCATGAAACAAACGACACTGCAATTTCGGCAAAGCCGTTTTGGCTATCGCTTCTGTAAAATAAAAAGAGAAGCAACACTAACGCTCATGCCATCCCTTCGTTGCTTCACATTTTATTTTACCCCATCGCACCAAGAACAGTTTCAAACAATCATACATCATTAAAACAAACGTATTATGAAAAAACAATTACTCAAACATTTATTTCTGTTACTTGCATTTGTAACACTGTTTTCATTTACTAAAGTAAGCGGACAAACATTAACGCTACAACTTACACCAAGCAACTTTAATGGATACGCAATAAGTTGTTTCGGTGGACGGGATGGCTCAATTGATTTAACAGTCACGGGAGGAACACCTCCGTATCAGTATCAATGGAGCAATGACGAACAAACCGAAGATATTAGCGGGCTTCCTGCACAATATTACCGTGTTCATGTAACTGATGCAAATGGAATTGAAGAAGATGAACAAATAACTTTAACCGAACCCGAACCATTAAAAATGGAAGTTTCCATTTATGAATACCCGAATCATTTCAACATAAGTTTATTTGGAGCGTGTAACGGAATAGCAACGCTGACATTAAACGGTGGTGTAACTCCATTGACTTATTTATGGAGCGATGCCAGTACAAATCAAAACCGTACAACTCTTTGTGCAAGAAATTACGGAGTAATTGCAACGGATGCTAACGGCTGCAAAGTTGCATCTGAAAAAATTTATTTGACCGAACCGGCAGAAAGTCACTGGACACAAACCGGAAACGCAAACACAAATCCTTCTACCAATTTTATTGGGACAACCGACAACAATGATTTTCTTTTAAAGACAAATAACTTGGAACGGTTTAGGATAAAATCAAATGGCGATTTAAAAATCCCATCTCTTTCAGGAACAGGTTCGCAACTTATTCAGACAGATGCTGCCGGAAACATTTCCCGTTACCCTTGTTCAGTTTGGAGTACATGTGGCAACAGTGTACTTGCCCTTGACTTTATTGGTTCAATAAACAATGTTGATGTTCCTTTTAAAACCAATAACCTTGAAGTAATGCGTTTAAAAAATTATGGTAAAGTTTCAATCAAGGAATTTGTTAATCAAACTTACGGATTACTTTACACTGACAATTTGGGTGACATCAATAAAATAGATTTTGATTATTTGAATCCTTCAAACTATTTAGATGCAACTGGAAGTTGGCATAGTTTGCCAGCAGGTTCATCTGTTTGGAATGTTAATGGCAATGACATTTACAATTCCAATTCTGGAAATGTTGGTGTTGGAACTTCAACTCCATCTGAAAAATTTGAAGTTGTTCGTACTGCCGGAACGGGAATTTCAGGTGGTATGTCATTAAAAAATTTATCAACGGCAAGTAAAAACAGTGAAATAAAATTTAAACAAAACTCTACCAACCTTTGGGCTATTGGTTGCGATGTTCAACACAATAATTCTCAAAACTTTTTTATATATGATAATGTAACAAATGGTGGTTTTGGCGATACGCGGTTTATAATTGATGCAAATGGAAATATCGGAATTGGTACACTTACACAATCTGAAAAGTTGCAAGTAACCGATGGAAGCATTTTTTTACAGGGAGAAAATCAAGGCTTGATTGTAGATGCTCAAAGCAGCAAACGAATCGGATTTATGAAATATTCAGGACGGGAAGCGGGAATTTGGCGAGTAGCAAATCAGGATTTTGAAATTGGCAGAGTAAATGTTAGTGCGTTACCTGGTACACCAAGTTCTTTTACAACAGATTTTTACATTGATGGAAGCGGCAGAGTAGGCATTAATACAGTTCCCCCAACAACAAGCACTTTTTATAAATTATTTGTTGATGGCGGTATTGCTGCCCGTGATGTAAAAGTTACCGCAAACACTTTCCCTGATTATGTCTTTGCAAAAGATTACAAGCTAATGTCAATTTATGAACTGGAGCAATACATCAAAATCAATCAACACATGCCGGAAATGCCGTCAGCAAAAGAAATTGCAAGCAATAATGGGTATCAAATTGGAGAAATGATTAAAAAATTAGTTAAACAAAATGAAGAACAAGCATTATATATTATTGACTTGCAAAAACAGGTTGATGAATTAAAGACACAATTCAACAAAAAGTAAAGGAGGCATTAAATGAAACTACTATCAAAAATCATATTCACTTCCTTTCTCTTATTTTTAATTGCTTCAAATATTTTTGCGCAATTCGTTTCATTGGATGGGAAACAATTCAAACTAAGCGGAAATAATTTTTATCCAGTTGTAATGAATTACAACATAGCAATAACACACAATCCAAGCACATCAGATTATTACGCAACTCCAGCAGGTAGCTACGGGCCATTACCTTATTACGAATGTAATGATGCTGCAACTTGCGACACTCGTTTTCAAATTGAATTTGCAAAAATTGCTTCAATGGGATTTAATGCTATTCGTATCGGTTTTGGGCCTACTTATCACGAAGGGGCAACAATCGGTTCACGTGTATTTTCTATGCAATTCAATGATAATCTTGGGGCAAATCAATGGCGAGCTGGTTCACAATTCAGAGATTTATCTTATCCTAATTTCAACGACCAAGCATCAACAGACTTTTTCAATATTATTAAAGATGTTCTTACTCAGGCAGGCTCAGCGGGACTTAAAGTAATTTTACTAACTGGAAGCCCTGGTCCAAGAAATGCAACCACTGGTGTCCCTATGTATAATTTTGTTTACGACCAACAAGCAGCAAACGATTATGCAGTTTACTTATCAAAATTAGCTTCCGAACTTGCAAGCTATCCTGCACTCCTTGCTTACGATTTGTTCAATGAGCCAATTTATAATGATATGTATTACGGGTTTCCTAACGGAGTTCAAACAGAATGGAAAAAGCAAGACATCTGCGCATTTGAAAGACAGTGGTACGATGCAATTAAACCAACCAATGACCCGAATCATTTAGTTACTATTGGTTGCGCATCCACTGACGAAGTTTTTTATTGGGACATGGGAAATTTGAAACTTGATTTTTTTTCACTTCATAATTATCCTAACTATAATAAGTTTATTTACCCGTCCAACATTCAACAAAGTATTCAGGATGGTATGGATAAATTCAAAAACATCATGTATTGGATGAGTCAGGTTTGTCCTATCCCTTGGATTGTTGGTGAAACTGGTTTCTCCGCTGATGATTATACAAACGACCCCGACCATTTAGACGGAGACCCTAATCATCACATACCGCCATTCATGTATGGAAGCGAAACTCAACAGCAACAATTTGCGCAACAAAGTTTGGATGATGTTCGCAATGCAGGAGCATGAGGTTATTCTTGGTGGGCATTTCAAAATGTTCACTGGTTTAGCTATAACTTACCTCATCCAAGCAACTATCCTGATTGTATGAATGAAGATTATTTTGGTTTATTGCACTATGGTGATGGAACGACAAATTGGCTTGATAAACTTGCTATACCAACTTTTCAAAGTTATTTAACAAATGGACAACCGCCCGCAGTGGTTCCTTTGCAGCAGCCGTCCAATTATTACGATACATATAATATCCATGCTGTTTTAAATACAAGTGCAACCAATGCAATTTCAGGTTACGTTTATGATGATAAAGGAAACCCGATTAAAGATGCTGTTGTTTATGGCGCAAATTGGCTTTGGACTACTACTCTTCCTTACGAATATCATTTTGATTCTCCTTTTACTTTTACTAACGATGTTGGTTATTTTGAAATGATTCCTTATAACTACGCCCCTGCTCCTTTTACGAATGACCCTCACCGTATAGTAAATATAAAAATTACTGCTGTGGGTGCTGAACGCGATTGTGAAGGTTCTTGCGGGTGGCCTTATGGCGATGTTAAAATGACTCAAACAAGTTTCCCAAGTATTTCATTACAAAAAATCACGACTGGATATGATGCAATT
>JBBRTR010000206.1:0-4003 GCA_038244215.1 Bacteroidales bacterium | reverse complement strand
TATTATTCAACCCTTTCAGGGCTGAATGTTGGAGTTTGCATTTTTCCCGTGGGCTTACACCCACGGTTATTCAGATTAGGTCCTTTCAGGACGAAATCCATTTTTTAAAATGCGACAAGAAATAGTTCCTATTACTTATATACCATTTGTTTTCTTCATTGATACTTTATTAATTCAACCACTTATCCAATATTACCTGCTTGCGTATAGCTGCTCCATCCATAACGTGTTTCGCTTTGGCTATTTCAGCTTCGTAGGATTCTATTTGGGCGACTATCTCTTGTTGTTTGGATAAAGGTGGAACTGGGATTTGAAGGCTTTCATAATATGAAATAGGTACTCTTCGATGACCACTTGCACCAGTCATTTGTTTTTCAGCCTCTTTGCGAATTACATCACGATTTAAATATGCAAACAAATAATGATTATTTACTTTTGAGTTGCAGCGGAAAACATGAAATTCTGAACTGCCCATTCCAATTCCATTTGTTAAGCCTACCGCCAATGCACATTTCCCGTTTTCCATACAGGGTGTAATTTTCGCAATAATGATATCATCTTCTTTGAAATAAGTAAAACTGCCTTTTCTCAGCTCTTTCATAGGTCTGTCAACTTTTGTTTCAATAAAACCTTCGTTATTTACAGATGACATTTCAATAAAAGAAACAATAGTTTCGTCAATTATGCTTTTAATCTCAGACTTTGAAGGGTTTGAGAAACACAACTCGCTTATTTTTAGTATTTTACCCCCCCGTTTTCATTATAACTTTCAAATCCTCAAATACTTGCGCAATTTTTTCCTTATATTCCTGTATGCTCATGCGGCTGCTGTTGTATTCTTCATCAACCTTTTCGCATTCCGTTACAATTTGCTGCTGGATATCGAGTGATGGAAGAGGAATTATAATATCATCAAATGTTTTTCTGATAATTGCAGGGAATTTTGACCCAGTAGCATTTAACCTAAATTGTTCCCCTTCTCGACATAATATGTAATAAAGGTATCCATTATCAACATCTTTTGTCCCCCTAAGTCCATAGCAAGATTGATTAAACGCCATTGGTCTTGCGACTTGTGCCAGAACTCCAACTGTGCCGCGGGCAGAAATTATTATATCTCCTTTTATTAGTAATTGGGTATTACTTTTTTCAAGTCCAAATTTAGTTATATGTTTTTCTGCACTATCAACAAAACGGTTATTGTTGTTAAAGTCGGCAACACTTAGCCAAGGTATATCTCCATTCCAATAAGTAGAATTATTCGTATCAGGTGTCCCTCCACTAATTATTTCAACCATTTGACTTAACTTAAACAATGGGTACTTACTTGTAATCTCAAATGTTTTTACTGCTGAAGTTCTCAGAACTTTATCGATATTTACTCTCGAAAAATCAATCATATCAACCAAACGGGTCAGCGAAACAAATTCGGTGAGAGATTCTGGTATTTGGAATTTTTCTCCTTTGAAGTTTTGGCGTATCAGGGTGTTTATCTTATCGGTATCTGTATTGTCTTTCGGGTTAAACAGCGGTGTGCGTATTTGGCTAATGCCATTATTGGCAGCAATCATATCTTCGTCATCGGCTAGGTTGGCGCCAATGTACTTAATGCCTTCGCTGCCTTTGGCACCGCTCCATTCATAGCCCAAAAACAGTTTCATAGCTTTGTTATCCGATGGGCTTTTACTTATCAATACTGGTTGCGGGTTACTGGCAGCCAATAGATAAAAGTAGAGTTTTTCACTTTCGGCAGCAATCATTGCATCCAAAATATACCTTTCGAGTTCGGTTTGTTGATGCTCTTTGGTGTAGTTTGTCGTGATTCGTTTCTTCTTAATGTTTTTGGCTTTGGTGTCATTCTCAAATGCTTTCCGATATTCTTTAAAAATATCACAATCTAAAAGAGTTTCATTAGGTGTTCCATTTAAGAGCGTTTTATAATCGATTATTGCAATGCCAATATGGTTGCAATAGTCGTTCAACAAACTGCTATCGTCAAAAACTTCATCTTTACTAAAATCATTGTTAAACCAGGCCTCTACACGATTTTGGTAATGTTCTGCAAGGTCAGGATGATCCGATTTACGGCGCAGGAACAGTGTTACCGTGTTTGTTCCGGTTTTGCCAAAGGTGCCACTGCCAAATTCGGCAATAGCTACCAGATCAAAGTATTTCAGGATAATTTCACGACATTTAATGTAGATATTGCCATTACTCAAAATAGACGAAGGCAACACAATAGCCGCTACACCACCGCCTTTAAGCAATTGCTTGGCACGTTCAATAAAAAAAGTTTCGATAGAGTTGTTGCTGATAATCTGTTTGGTGTCAATCGCATTCATCAATTCAAAGCGGTTGCGCTCTTTTTCTGTCAGCGTTTCCAAAAAGCCTTTCACGCTGTAGGGTGGATTGGCAACCAATACCGAAAACGAAGAATCTTTAATTTCAGGATTTAATGCCAGGGCATCTTTGTAGATTATTTTAATTTCATCCTGCCCGTACATAAATGCCGAAACTTTGGCCACTTTAGATAGTCGATATTCTTTTTCGATACCTGTTATTTCAGCGTAATAGTTACCAATTTCATCGGCTTTATGTGTTTTTACAAAGGGTTTAATCTGCTGTGCGTATTCATTCAGAAAGTGTCCTGCTCCGCAGGCGTAATCAATCACTTTAGGAATTTCTACACTGTTTTTAATCAGATTCTCTAATGGTAAAGAAGAAATCAGAAATTTAACAATGGGCATCGGTGTAAAAAACTGGCCTTCACTTTGTTTTACCCCCTGATCGAGAAATCCCTCAAACAAATCACCTAAAAACTGATTTTGTTCTTCCGTTTTCAGCCTGATGTCTTGCAGCATTTGAACAATCTTTTTCAGGATAATTGCATTCTGAAAAAATAGTTGCTCGTTGTGTACATCAAGGAATGCAAAGTCGTTATTCGTAAAGAATTTTAGTTCACGAAAATAGCCTAAAATCTTGTCTCGGGTAGCATCCGGGTCGTTCTTAAATAAGTGAAAAGTTTCTTTGATCGTTTCATTGTCGATGTAAGTAACGGTTTCTCCTAAAAACTTATGCATCCCGTCTTTATACATCTTTTGCAAGCGATCCTGGAAGTCGAAATAATCATCAAAAGCCGCCCCTTTCCAATAAAACATTAACTCGTTGGGATTCGTAGTTTCATCAACAATTTTGGCCAAAAACAGATTAACCAATTTATCAAAGGCATTTTCACGACCCGAAACATTGTGCTGCCGCAGGATGGTAGCAAATTCATGATATTTCTTTTGAATGGCATCATTATCCACCTCCTGCAAATCGGTAATACTATATTTTTGTCTACCCACATGATAAGCCGCAATGTCCGGTTCAAAAATTCCAACCGTAGCAAAATCTTGTTGATAGGTTTCTTTCCAAACCTTAAAATAGTCGTCTTTCCCACCATTCTCGTCTTGCACTTTTTTAAAGCTTAAAAGCTTTTTGTCTGACAATAGATATTCATCATTATCTTTCAAGTAAATAATGTGGGAAAAATATTTAGTTTGCTCATCAGAAAAGTCAGAAGCATATAAACAAAGGTATTCTGCTTGTCGATAGGAATTATAATAGTTAAACAGCTGACCGCCTTTTTGTATCATTTTTCCCCAGGCATCGTCAAATTCTTTACCGGCGGTTTTACACTCAATGAGTAAATAAGGTTTATTGTTATTGTCTTTGATAATGATGTCGCAAAAACCACCTGTGTCATGATGTCCGCCAGGCATAGGTTTTTCCAATTCAATATGGTTAGGGCTATAACCTTTTTGCAAAAGTCTACATACACATTCAAATATTACGAAATTTTCATTTTGCGTAAAGTTCTTGGTGGTTTCCCGATTAGAAACGATTCCGTATGGATAAATAAGCAGATGATTCTTAAAATCAACCTTAAGTTCACAATTTTGTGATTGGAATTTTTTTAAATAAATTTCAGTGTTATCAATTTCTTCTGCAATATTGCCAG
>JBBRTR010000205.1:0-4063 GCA_038244215.1 Bacteroidales bacterium | reverse complement strand
TTGTAAATCCTTGCTACATTGTAAGGACGAAATGGAATGTTTGATAATCTATCGTTTGCTTTTACTATAATTGTGTTTGCTTTTAGATTTATTACAAAATCACTCACTGCAACTCTACCTACCCGTGAATACATATTTGCTATGACAGTAAGCGAATCCGAAATTTGATTTTCGGTTTTCTTTTGTGCTAAAACAAGCGGACTTATTCCAATTATAAAAATGAATATAACAAAGATTCTAAACGAGAAATGTTTCATAAATGATAAAACAGATAAACACATAAAAGATAAAATACCAGCTTCAATTGGTTTTTATGATTGAGAATTTTCTTCGGCTTTTTCTTTTTCTAGAGTGGATAACATGCCACAGGCTGCATAAATATCTTCACCGCGCGAACGACGGATTGTTGCCTGAATTCCATTATTGGTAAGATAATCGCGGAAAAAAGCCATTTTTTCTGAACTGGATGTCTTCAAATTGACTCCGGGAATAGCGTGAAAACGAATCAGATTTACCCGGCAATCAATTCCTTTCAGTATTTTTACCAATTCTACCGCATGTCGCATGGTATCATTAACGCCATCAAACAAAATATATTCGAACGAGACACGTCGTTGTTTACTAAAATCGTATTTTCTGAGTTCTTCAAGAACTTTTGCGATCGGAAATGATTTTTCGATCTGCATTAATTGCAAGCGCTCTTGAGTGAATGGTGAATGTAAACTAATAGCCAGATGACAATTCGATTTTTCAAGAAAGACCTTCATCCCCGGAATCAGACCGATTGACGAAACCGTTATTCTGCGTGGACTCCAAGCGTAACCATAATCGGCGGTCATCAAATCCAGCGTATGAAGTAATGGAAGTGTATTGTCGAATGGTTCGCCCATTCCCATGAAAACAAGATTGGTCAATTTATCAGCTTCAGGAATGGACATAATCTGGTTCATAATCTCCGCAGTAGTCAGTTGGGCAATAAAACCCTGTTTACCCGTCATACAAAACAGACAACCCATTTTACAACCAACCTGCGACGAAACGCAGAGTGTTGCTCGATCTTCTTCCGGTATATAAACCGATTCGATAAAATGTCCGGCTTCGGTTTTAAATAGATATTTTTTTGTTCCATCCTCCGATTCCATAGTTTGTACCGGTTCAGTTCGACCTATTTCATATTTTTCATTCAGTAATTCTCTGTTTTTAGCAGAAATATTAGTCATTTCATCAATATGAACAATTCGTTTTTTATAAAGCCATTCCGAAATTTGTTTGGCTGTAAATGATGGCATTCCCAGTCCGGTAACTATTGTTTTCAGTTCGTCTAGCGTTTTGCCGACAAGTATTGTTTTGGTCATTAGTTGTTAATTGGTTAATTGGTTAACTAGTTGATTGGTTAACTCGTTGAGATGTTATTTCAAATTTCAATTCAACTACATCTTTGCAAAGTTACACAAACTTATGGAAAAAAAGAAAACGGAATGAATTTACTCATTCCGTTTTCAGTATTTTTGAAATCTATTTAGGATCAGAAGAAATTCAGACGATTGTCTTCAATATCTGCTTTATCTTTCATGTCCTGAATAATCATATAAGGCAACGAATAACTCATACGTCCGTTCAATTGCATAATTTCCATTTTTGCATCGAATGGTTGCGGATTTTCCTGTTTGTTCGAAGTCTGAATTACATAAACTCCTGCGTTTCCTTTAATTGGTGCGGAAACTTTGCCTAGCGTTTCAACAGAAGCTTTTCCGATAACAGATGGTTCAAAACCGGCTGCACCAAACTGATAAGAAGCGAAATTTACATTAGGAGCAACTTTAGCAGAATCACCCATTGATAGCGCTAATCCTTGAATAGTCGGTGTTTTAGTCAACTGATCGGCTAAATTCTTAATCATCATGTCTGCTTTTTTATCCTTAATAATTTCAGCTTTCAGCTGGTCGGTAACTTTTGCAACTGATTTAAAACCTTTTTCATTTACTTCTTTTGACAAGACTACAATGAATGCAGTTCCACAATCAAATACATTAGATACATCACCTTTATCGCTTTTAAATGCCCAACGAATAATTTGACGAGTTTGAGGTATATCGGCAATTTTATCTGTGCTTTTCAATAAATCGGCTGCCTGACGGATCATATACCCTTTTTCCTTAGCTCTTGATTCGAATTTGTCGGCTTTCAATTCCGTTGCAAATTCTTTTGCATCATTGTAAATTTTGCTATATGTTTTGCTGCTCGGAACAACTTTGCGCTCCAGAATTGCCAGTTTCACTTTCTGACGAGCCGGAGTTTTTTCCATAACCTGCATAATTTGAACTCCCTGAGCATTTTTTATAGTGAATATATCATTTACGGATTTACTGAAAGCATTGTTTGTTATTTCTTTGTCCAAGCCCTGCATTCCTTCCTGAATCCAGCCAATCTCTCCTCCGTTGCTGGCAGTTTGTTTCACTGCTGAATATTTTTGTGCCAATTCGCCAAAATTTGCTCCTTTTTTAATCAAAGCAATCAAACTGTCTGTTTTGCCTTCCTCGTTGGGAAGTAAAAATATATGACGTAATTTTACAGAGTCAGACTGCATAATTCCTGATTGCATGATACGAGCCATGGTATAGGTATTATTCTCGAAAACCGGACCCATAACATCACCTGTTTTGCCTCCAAAAGCAAATGCTTTCAAATTCAGAGGAACGTTTTGTACAGAATAGTTACGACCATCATACATTATATCAGAATTAGAATTTACCAAACCGGCAACATCATCTGTTGTTTTAAACTCATTACTCAGTTTGTTAATCCATGTTTCAGCTTCTTTGAAGTCATCTTTCATTGGTTTAATATCAAATTCAACATAATCCAATGAGCAGTTTGCATCTTGTTTAAATTGATCTTTTTCTTTACTGTAACGATCTTTTATTTCACTGTCGCTGACTTTTATAGTCGAATCAGAAACCATAAAATAGGGTTGAACAGTATAAAGTACATCCACACTCGTCTTTTTGGATTCATAGCTCATTTTGGCTTCAAGACTGTTGGCGGTAACCGCTTTAGAAATCAGTGCATTATATTTATCCTGCAAAATGCTGATTTTCACATTTCTTTCCCAAAACTTCCAGTAACTTTTTAATTTTACGATTTGTTGTCTCATTTCTTCATTTGCCGGAGTCTGATCCAGACTGCCGTAAAACTGTAACAAACCCGTTTTGCTAAATTGTCCGTTTTCGCCTGCAAACGCACGACGCTGCATAATCAACGGATGGATATTATTCCCGATCAGTCGATCCGAAAGTTCTTCCTGACTTACAACGAGACCTAATTTTTTTGCTTCAGCATTCAAAAGTTTCTCATTTACCATACTTTCCCACACCGATTGACGAAGTTGAACCAATGTTTCTTCCGGTAATTCGGTTTTTCCTGTCTCGATTTTGTACACTTCCGTCATTTGATCGATGGCTGCCTGATATTCTTTAATGTTGATATCATCACCTGCAATTTTCGCAACTATCTCGCGAGATTGATTAAAGAAGGATGATCCCGAATTCAGGAAATCGCCTACAATAAAGGCTAATAATGCAAGTCCAACCACTGTAACAAGTAAACCTCCTTTGCTTCTGATTTTTTCTAATGTTGCCATTTTTTGAAATTAATATGTATTTTATTTATTTATTTTATTACTTAATTTGAGGGCACGAATATACAAAAAAAAAGTTTATGCTTTTTCAATTTCAAGATTTTTGTTCAAATTTTGCCAAAAATCATTGAATGAAAACATGAATTACATTATTCTGATGTAATTTAACGAGTTTAAAATGTATAATCTATTCTATTTCCCAATTGCAAATTTCACCATTTCAATTCGGTTATTTGTCACCTTAACGCATTTTGCCGTGTATTTATTAATCCGAATTACTTCATTTAATTTTGGGAAATGCTGGTGATTGTGCAATATAAAACCGGCAATGGTTTCGTATGCATCCGATTCAGGAATTTCGAGATTGAATTTTGAATTTGCAGTTTTAACTTCCAGCCTTCCTGAAAACAAAAATTCACTTTCGTT
>JBBRTR010000204.1:0-4092 GCA_038244215.1 Bacteroidales bacterium | reverse complement strand
GTTGGTGCTGGTTTTAATCAGCAGCTCTAGCAACTCAATATCTTCTGTTTTTAGATTCATATATCTCATATTGAGACAAATATACAAATATTAATCCATAACACCAAAGAAATGGTGTATTATATTATTCCAACTACTTATATGCAAAAAATAATAATCATATTACTTACAGTTCTTATTTTTTCGGGTTGCAATAAAGCTGCTCAAACTCAGAATACAAAAGAAAAAACCGTGAACGTTCCTCAGTTTTCACCCGATTCAGCTTATTTATATATAAAAAAGCAAGTTGATTTTGGTGCACGAGTACCCAATACAAAAGCTCACGACGAATGTGCCGTTAATCTAGCTGCCGAACTGAAACGATTTGGTGCTAACGTCATTGAACAAAAAGCCGATTTGACAGCTTTTGACGGAACTATTTTGAAATCTGTTAATATTATCGGTTCTTTTAATCCGAATGCAGAATCACGGATTTTACTTTTCTCGCATTGGGATTCACGCCCGTGGGCCGATCACGATCCGAAACCTGAAAATCGCAAAAAACCGGTTATGGCGGCAAATGATGGAGCAAGTGGTGTTGGCGTTTTACTTGAAATGGCAAGACTGATGGGGAAAAATCTGCCGACAATCGGCGTTGATCTGATATTTGTTGATTCCGAAGATTATGGTCAACCCGAAAGTGCCGGAGGTCAAAGCAGCGAGGATTCATGGTGTCTCGGAACTCAATATTGGGCTAAACATCCGCATGTTCCCGGTTATACCGCTCGTTTCGGAATTTTACTCGACATGGTTGGCGCTCCTCAAGCAACTTTTTACAGAGAACAAGCTTCCGATTATTATGCCGGAAATGTGGTCACAAAAGTCTGGTCACAGGCACAAAGTCTAGGATTTGGAAATTATTTCATTGACCAAAAAGGTGGTTCTATTACCGATGACCATATCTATGTAAATAAAATCATCGGAATTCCGAGTATTGATATTATTCATTACGATCCAAATTCCGGAACTGGTTTTGGAACTTATTGGCACACAACTCATGATACCATGGATAATGTGGATAAAAGTACGCTGAATGCGGTTGGAACAACTTTAATGCATGTGGTTTATAATGAAGCCCCCTAAATTCCCCGATAGGGGACTTAAAGAATTTATATTTTATGTCTCTAATATTCAAGAAAATAGCTGTAAAAATAGGAAGTAATGTTCTGACACGTGCCGATGGTACACTCGATATCACCCGGATGTCAGCACTTGTCGATCAGATTGCTCAATTGCACAAAAAAGGAGTAGAAATTGTTATAGTTTCTTCAGGCGCAGTGGCTTCAGGACGCAGTATTTTGGGGATTAATAAAAAAATGGATGTGGTGGATCAACGCCAGCTTTTCTCGGCTGTCGGTCAGGCAAAACTGATTAATCATTATTACGATTTGTTTCGCGAAAATGGAATTATCGTTGGACAGGTACTTACAACGAAAGAAAATTTCAGCAGTCGACGTCATTATCTGAACCAACGAAATTGTATGCAGGTTATGCTCGAAAATAATGTAATACCTGTTGTAAATGAGAACGATACCGTTTCTGTTTCCGAATTGATGTTTACTGATAATGATGAGCTTTCAGGATTGATTGCTTCGATGATGGATATGGAAGCATTAATAATTCTGAGCAATATTGATGGAATATATAACGGAAATCCTGCTGATCCAGAATCAAAAGTAATCCGGCGAGTTGAAAAAGGAGAGGATATTTCTGATTTTATACAAACTACCAAATCAACTTTCGGACGTGGTGGAATGTTGACAAAAACCACCATTGCCCGTAAAATTGCAGATCAGGGAATTGATGTTCTTATTGCAAACGGCAAAAAAGAAAATATTTTACTTCAATTGCTTGATTCAAAACAAGATGTGGTTTGTACACAATTCGTGGCATCGAGAGCTGAAGTTTCCAGCGTGAAAAAATGGATTGCTCACAGCAAAGGTTTTGCAAAAGGTGAAATTCATGTGAACGAAAATGCTGCCAAAGCGTTGATTGGCGAAAAAGCGGTTAGTCTCCTCCCTGTCGGTGCAACCAAAATTATCGGTGATTTTGAAAAAGATGATATCGTAAAAATTATTGATAATAAAGGGAAATCATTAGGAATAGGTAAAGTGCAGTATGACAGCGAGAAAGCTCGTGAAATGCTGGGCAAAAAGAATCAAAAACCTTTGGTACATTGCGATTATTTGTATTTGGAATAATACAATTTAAAGAAAGAAAGAAAATGCTCCGAAATCATATCTCCAAAGCAATTCTCACAACATTCATATTACTCGTTTTTGCTCTTAAATCATTTGCATTAACGGGAGTCGGTTATATTATAACGCTCCAATCAGACACCGTTTACGGCCAAGTTCAGCTTTCACGTTTTGATCAGGTCACAGGCGGACTGATTTTAAATGGAATTGAAGATGAATCATTTTATTCGCGTGTGGTTTTTGAGAAAAATGGAGAAAGGAATTTTCATACTTATTTCTCAGAAATGATTTCTGGATTTGGTTTTATTTATAAATCAACAAGCTATATTTACGAACAGGTAGCAGTAAATATGAAAAGCATATTTCAAAGTGAAAAACGACAATACAGGTTCATGCGTTTACTCTCTAATGGAACTTATGAGACCACTCACGCTGGTGTTAGAATGATACAAAATCCTGGATTGCAAAGTAACCACGACAGATATTTGAAATTCAACACCTTTTTGCATCGTCTTAAAAAAGGAGAAAATAATCAGTTCAATGCGGAATGATATCATTTATTTGTAGTACAATGCTCTTTTAAAAAATCAAATAAAATGAATAACAACACTATAAAATCAGACTGGAAAAAATTCACTGTAATTGCTTCCCGATCATTAAATCTCGTGAGCGATAAAATCATTAATCAGGTTTTATTGGCTCTGGCAGACGAAACCATAGCTCAAACCGGACAAATTCTCAAAGAAAACACTAAAGATTTGGCCGCCATAGATAAAACAAATCCGATGTACGACAGGCTCTTGCTAAGTGAAGAACGCATAAATGGAATTGCCGCCGATATCCGCAATGTTGCTTCGTTGAAATCGCCGCTTGGAAAAATTCTGATGGAAACCGAACGGCCGAACGGAATGAAAATTACGAAAATTACTGTTCCATTTGGTGTAGTTGGAATTATTTACGAAGCTCGTCCCAATGTGAGTTTCGATGTATTTTCACTTTGTCTGAAATCAGGAAATGCCTGTGTTTTGAAAGGTGGAACTGATGCTCATAATTCAAATTCAGCTATTGTAAAAGTAATTCAAACTGTTCTGGAGCGTTTCGAGTTGGATAAAAACACAGTAACTCTTTTACCAGCTGGTCGTGAAGCCACCGCCGAACTAATGAACGCAGTCGGGACAGTTGATGTTATTATTCCACGTGGAGGAAAAGGATTAATTGATTTTGTCCGTAACAATTCGCGCATCCCTGTTATCGAAACCGGGGCCGGAATTTGTCATACTTATTTTGATGATGCCGGTGATTTAGAAATAGGAAAGGAAATTGTTTTCAACGCAAAAACACGTCGTGTAAGCGTTTGTAATTCTTTGGATTGCTTAGTTATTAATGAAAAAAGATTGAAAGATTTACCGGTTCTTTGTGAAAAATTAGCAGAAAAGAATGTGATAATTTATGCTGATGTAAAAGCGTACACTTTTTTAAATGCCAATTATCCGAAAAGTTTGTTAGAAAAAGCAACTGAAGAAAGTTTCGGAACAGAATTTCTGGATTATAAAATGGCTGTAAAAACGGTGAGTTCTGTTGAAGATGCCGTTAATCATATTTCAAAATTCAGTTCGAAACATAGCGAATGCATTATCAGTGAGAATGAGCAACATATCGCCTTTTTTGATAAAATGGTAGATGCTGCCTGTATTTATACGAATGTTTCTACAGCTTTTACCGACGGTGCTCAATTCGGATTGGGCGCAGAAATTGGAATAAGTACTCAAAAATTACATGCCCGCGGACCGATGGCACTCGAAGAATTATGCTCCTATAAATGGATAATTAAGGGAAACGGACTCACAAGAAACTG
>JBBRTR010000203.1:0-4126 GCA_038244215.1 Bacteroidales bacterium | reverse complement strand
GACCAAATTTATTTCCGAAATCAGAAGCTCCGTTCGAAGCTTTAATCAGAATTTGTTCGGGAGTTTGATACAACCATTTGCGGGGGTTGATAGCATTTTCCCAATCACGTGAATTATCATTTCTTGCATAAGAAGTCATGTAAACCGCTGTTCCGGCAATTGGTAAACTCGCTTTTCCTCCACCGAGACGGTCACGAATTTCACCACCTGCACCGGTTGCAGCACCGTTGAAAGGTTCTACGGTTGTAGGAAAGTTATGTGTTTCAGCTTTAAGCGAAATAACCGAATCAATTTCTTTGGTTTCAAAATAATCAGGTTTATCTCCACTTGCAGGAGCAAATTGTTCAATTTTAGGTCCGGCATTGAAAGCGACGTTGTCTTTGTAAGCCGAAACCAGTTTGTTCGGGTTTTCTTCTGACGTTTTGCGTATCATTTTGAACAGTGACAGTTCTTTTTCTTGGCCATCTATAATAAACTGACCATTAAAGATTTTGTGACGGCAATGCTCAGAATTTACTTGTGAAAATCCGAAAACCTCGCTGTCTGTGAGTTTACGTCCTAATTTTTCTTTAATTCCGTTCAGGTAATCCACTTCGTCGGAACTTAAAGCCAGACCTTCTTGAGCACTATATGCGGCAATATCATCTATCTCAATAATCGGTTCGGGCTGTTTGTTTACAGTAAAGATTTCTTGATTTAATCCTGTATAAATGCGTTGAAGCATCGGATCATATTCCAGACCATCTTTTACCGATGGAGTTTGTGGAACTGCCTGATACTCTTCTATACGAAGAATGCCGGAAATTCCCATGTTTTGAGTAATTTCAACGGCATTCGTGCTCCAGGGTGTAATCATTTCGCGGCGCGGACCGACGTAATTCCCTTCGACGTTCGGAGATTCGAGTAACACAGCTTCACTGAAAAGCCATTCTAACTTATGAACATCTTCAACCTTTAACGGTTCAGCGGATTGTACGGCATAAATGTGTTGGGTGGAAGTTCGAAAAAATAGAATCATAATTTATTTTGAAGTTACAGAAGTTGCAGTATTTGAATAACTTGTGTATAAAAATACATAGATATTATTTACTTGTAATTTTGCACAAAGATAGTTTATTTTGATGGGGTGGGAAATAGTTTAAAATTGAAATTTAAGCTTATTATCAACAATTATCTTTTATTGAACACTTTCTTAATCGACTAAATCAGTAGTTGATTTAATGCCGATGACAATTTCGGATGAAATCCCCATCTTGGCATAAACCGGTTGTATGGATGTTTTCATTTTCCCTAATTTGCTAGCGTAAATAACCGCGCCGATTACACATAAAAATCCTCCAATAGCCAGAGTATAGGGAGCTCCTAAAATTTTTGCCAGACCTCCTGCCATAAGACTTCCGAATGGAGCCATTCCAATAAATGCCATCGCATAAAAACTCATAACCCGCCCCCTTTTGTCATCATCAACTAAGGTTTGAACAATGGTATTACTCGATGCCATTTGCAACATCATGCCCAGTCCGGTTATAACCATTAAAATCAATGATAGCCAGTAAATGCGGGAAAAGGAGAACGCAATCAGTCCGATGCCAAAAAGAGCCGCTGCGATCGGAATAATTTTTTCAAGACCTAAAACGGATTTTCGAGTGGCAAGATAAATAGCTCCTGCTAATGCACCTATACCGGAAGCACCCATTAAAAATCCGAAAGTGTTTGCTCCTCCGTGAAATATTTCCTTTGCAAAAACAGGCATTAGCACTGTGTAGGGCATGCCCATTAGGCTAATTAATCCAACTAAAAGAATCACATTTTTAATAGGAATAAACCCGAAAGTATATTTAAGACCTTCCTTCATTTCTTTAAAAATATGTTTGTTTTTTGGTGCTATTTTGCGTGGAATTATTTTCATGTAGAGTAATGAAAAAATTACGACCAGAAAACTTATTGAATTAATCATAAAACAAGCTCCTTCACCGGTTAAGGCAATCAGAACTCCTGCAATGGATGGCCCGAGTATGCGTGCTCCATTCACCATAGTTGAATTCAGCGCAATTGCATTTGACAAATCTTCTTTTTTCTCAATCATCTCAACCATGAACGACTGTCTGGCAGGAACATCGAACGCGTTGATACAACCTAAAAATATGCTTAAAGTTATAATTTCCCAAACCTGAAGATTTCCCAGATAAAAAAGTATGGCCAATATCAGTGCCTGAATCATCGAAAGAATTTGAGTAACAATTAGAATATGATATCTATTCCAACGGTCGGTAAGAACTCCGGCAAATGAAGCTAAAAGTAGAGTGGGGATTTGAGCCGCAAAACCTACAACTCCCAATAAAACAACAGAATGTGTGATGTCATACACCAACCAAGGCATAGCAATTCGTTGAATCCATGTGCCAATAAGTGATATGCTTTGTCCACCAAAAAAAAGACGGTAATTTCGATATTGAAGCGATCGAAAAGTGTTTTTGAATCCTTGTGGAATTTTTATTGATAATTGAAAGTGTTTCATTTCCTGTTTTAAACCTTTTGGATAAGTTTATTTTGAATCTGTAAAGATAAACATTCTGATAAGTAGTTACGATTTGGATTTGCTTTATTTAGCAGGAAAAACGAAATAAAAAAGCCACAATTCAGATTGTGGCTTTGAAAATACTGTATCGAAAATCATCCGAAAAACCATTTATGTAGTTCTCCGTAATGTTTTTTGTACATAGCATAACTTTCTTCAAGAATTTGCAATGCGATTTTTTTGTCGAAGAACTTTTCAACAACAACCGTTTTGTTTTCCAGTTTTTTATAATCTTCAAAGAAACTCATAGTTTCTGAAATCAAGTATTGAGGAAGTTCGGAAATATCATTATAATGATTTACACTTGGATCGCCGGCAGCCACGGCAATAATTTTATCATCGGCTTCACCGTTGTCGAGCATTCGCATTACCCCGATAACCTTTGCTTCAACAATACAAAGCGGTACAACTTCAATTTGAGAAAGAATCAGAATGTCGAGCGGATCATGATCGTCACAATAACTCTGAGGAATGAAACCATAATTGTGAGGATAATACATGGATGAATACAAAACCCGGTCGAGGCGGAGCAAACCGCTTTCTTTATCCAGTTCGTATTTGGCACGAGTACCTTTTGGTATTTCGATGATTCCTTTTACAATGTCAGGTGTGTCGGTATGTGGTACAACCTGATGCCACGGGTTAAAATTATTTCTCATGTTTCAACTATTTTTTTTCGGCTACAAAAGTATGGAAAGTTTTTAGTTTTTATTATAAAGTAATTGATAAACTTATTCTCCAAAAAAGAATGGATTCACACACATCTTCCAGCTAATCAAAATATTCCCACAGATTTTATGGTTTAAGGCAGAACTTATCTGCTTTTAATCCGTATAATCTGCGGGAAATCCAGGAAATTATTCAAATGAAAACGATTTATCTTTTATCATCCAAGTACTTGTGCTGCATGATTTTTTGTGTCCACTTCTTTCGGTAGCATAATGCGTGTTATTGTTCCGGTTTCGTCCAGTAGAAAAGTTGTTCTGAACATTCCCAAATATTGCTTTCCATACATTGATTTTTCGCCCCACGTTCCGAATGTTTCAGATAGCTTTTTATCGGTATCGGCAATCAGATTAAATGGTAAATTTTGCTTTGAAATAAATTTTTGATGTGAGGATACACTGTCAGCACTTACGCCAATTACTTCATAGCCAGCTTTTCGTAAATCATCATAATTATCACGTAAACTACAAGCCTGAGCCGTACAACCAGGAGTGTTATCTTTAGGATAAAAATACAACACTACTTTTTTACCTGCAAAATCCGATAATTTCAATTCTTTTCCATCTTGATTTACTCCCAAAACTGAAGGAGCTTTATCACCTACTTTTAATGCCATATTGTCGTTTTTTTTATGACCCCAAACCCCTAAAGGGGCTTTAAGATTAGTTCTAATTAGTTTTTTTATACCTTACATCCGCAATTGACCATTAAAAAGACTGTCAAAACCCATCGTATATATTTAGTAATAAATAACATACGAGGATGTTGACAGTTGAAAAAAATCACCTAACTTAGTGCCTGAAAGAAAAAAGAAACAATAAT
>JBBRTR010000202.1:0-4174 GCA_038244215.1 Bacteroidales bacterium | reverse complement strand
GCTTCTTTGAAGTCATCTTTCATTGGTTTAATATCAAATTCAACATAATCCAATGAGCAGTTTGCATCTTGTTTAAATTGATCTTTTTCTTTACTGTAACGTTCTTTTATTTCACTGTCGCTGACTTTTATAGTCGAATCAGAAACCATAAAATAGGGTTGAACAGTATAAAGCACATCCACACTAGTCTTTTTGGATTCATAGCTCATTTTGGCTTCAAGACTGTTGGCGGTAACCGCTTTAGAAATCAATGCATTATATTTATCCTGCAAAATGCTGATTTTTACATTTCTTTCCCAAAACTTCCAGTAACTTTTTAATTTTTCGATTTGTTGTCTCATTTCTTCATTTGCAGGAGCCTGATCCAGACTGCCGTAAAACTGCAACAAAGCTGTTTTGCTGAATTGTCCGTTTTCACCTGCGAACGCACGACGCTGCATAATCAACGGATGGATATTATTACCGATCAGTCGATCCGAAAGTTCTTCCTGACTTACAACGAGGCCTAATTTTTTTGCTTCAGCATTCAATAGTTTCTCATTTACCATGCTTTCCCATACCGATTGGCGAAGTTGAACCAATGTTTCTTCCGGTAATTCACTTTTTCCGGTCTCAATTTTGTATACTTCCGTCATTTGATCGATGGCTGCCTGATATTCTTTATTATTGATATCATCACCTGCAATTTTCGCTACTATCTCGCGCGATTGATTAAAGAAGGTAGAGCCTTCTTTCAGGAAATCGCCTACAATAAAGGCTAATAATGCAAGTCCAACTACTGTAACAAGTAAAACTCCTTTGCTTCTGATCTTTTCTAATGTTGCCATTTTTTGAAATTAATATGTATTTTTTTTATTTATTTTACTACTGAATTTGAGGGCACGAATATACAAAAAAAAAGTTTATGCTTTTTCAATTTCAGGATTTTTGTTCAAATTTTGCCCAAAATCATTGAATGAAAACATGAATTACATTATTCTGAATATAATTCTATAGTTTTAAAATGAAAAATCGATTTTATTTTCCAATTGCAAATTTCACCATTTCAATTCGATTATTTGTCACCTTAACACATTTTGTCGTGAATTCATTAATGCGAATCACTTCATTTAATTTTGGGAAATGCTGGTGATTATGCAATATAAATCCGGCAATGGTTTCATACGCATCCGATTCTGGAATATCAAGATTGAATTTTGAATTTGCAGTTTTTACTTCCAACCTTCCTGAAAACAAGAATTCATTTTCGTTCGTCTGTTGAGCTACATAATCCCGATTGTCGTGTTCATCTTCAATCTCACCAAAAATCTCCTCCATAATGTCTTCCAATGTAATAATTCCTGCTGTTCCACCGAATTCATCCACTACCACAGCAATACTTTTGCGCTGCAACATGAATAGTTTCATCAATTTCTGAGCAGCCATATTTTCAGGAACTATCGGTATTTGGTTGATTTGCTTTTTCCAATCATTTTGATGTTCAAACATTTCGGATGAATGAATATATCCAATTACATTGTCAATATCGCCTTTATAAATCGGTATTTTTGAGAATCCGGTTTCAATAAATGTTTGTTTTAATTCCTCAACGCTTGAATCGAAATCCAGAGCAATAATTTCGGTTCGTGGAACAAAACAATCACGCAGTCTTACTTTTGAAAAATCAAGTGCATTCTGAAATATCTTCACTTCATTCTCGAGCTCTTTTTCATTCTCATTATGTTCAAAACTTTCCTGCACCAGATAGTTTAAATCGACTCTCGAAAAAACATTTTCCTGCGTTGTTTTACTAATTTGGACTCCTAATAACTTTAATATTCCCATGGATAACCAGGTGCTGAAACGTGAAACCGGATACATTAGGACGTAAAAAGTCAGCAACAACCACGAAAATACACGTAACCACAAGTTGGAATTTATTCTGAATATTGTTTTTGGCAAAAACTCGCCTGTAAAAAGTACAATTACAGTTGCAAAAATGGTTTGAATAAACGTAATGACAAGTTGATTTCCTATTGGTTTCAACCAAGGAGCCATTAATTCCGCCATTAGCATGCCGTAGATTACCAGTGACACGTTATTTCCGACCAGCATGGTGGAAATGTATTGCTGCGGGTTACGATAGAAAATGGAAAGTATGGAAGAAGTGAGATTACGTTGCTTTTTATCCAATTCAAAACGAAGTTTGTTGGAAGAAACAAATGCAATCTCCATTCCTGAAAAGAAAGCAGAGAAAAGCAATGAAAGCAGAATATACGAAATACTATCCAAAACAGATTATGTTAATTGAATGCAAAGATACTATTTTTTATGTTCTTATATATTCTAAAAACGAAATATTCGCTCTTAATTCTAGAGGAAACGATGTAAAGAGGCCAATTGAATTAACAAAAGCTTACTCGTTTTTAATGTGCTGAATAAGCATAAATCAAATATAACTAGATATATATCAATTGATTAAATGTGAATTTTGAAAAAATACATTTTTAATTCAGGATTGCTTTTGTGGTTTTAAAAAAAAGCCCTATCTTTGCAACCGCTTTTGAAAAACGATCTAGTAGCTCAGCAGGTAGAGCACATCCCTTTTAAGGATGGGGTCCTGGGTTCGAGCCCCAGCTGGATCACTTTATTTTTTAAGCGGCATACAAAGTTGATGATCTAGTAGCTCAGCAGGTAGAGCACATCCCTTTTAAGGATGGGGTCCTGGGTTCGAGCCCCAGCTGGATCACGAAAAAAGGATAATTAGCATATAATAAGCTATTTATCCTTTGTTTTTTTATTATTAGTATCTAAACTCTCATAATTGATGTGTTTTTTCTGCGCAATATAAAATATTTTGTTGAACTAATAAAGTTAAATCTAAGAAAAAATCAGTCTCAATATAAATATTTCATAAAAGATAAATCAAGTTATTTCAAAAGAAAATTATTTTCAATTACTTCTTTTGTAGATTTCCTTTCCTTTACTCTTTTGTCTAACATCTTGGCTCTTGTTTCTGGCTTGTCTAGGTTAGGGTTGTTGAAAACTCCGAAGAGTTTTAAATCCAGAGCAGTGTGTTTCGGAGTAAAATGCTCTGCACTACTTTTTAATTCTTATAGCATTAGAACCGTAATAATTATCAACACCTTGTGAATGGACGACAGGAAGTATATTGAAATCAATACTATTTTTCTCAGTAAAACTAATTTTGTCTCCTTTTCTTAAATCCAACGCATAAAAACCGTTTTCTAATTTAGTTATCTTCCTTTTGTTGGAATTTATTATGCGAATTTCTCCTTTAATATTAGGATGAACGACACATTGATTGTCTGTTTTGCTCTCAATGCTAACCAATTTCGTTTTGCCATTTTCTCTTATAGCACTTACTAAAAAACCACCTTCTGCACTTAATTCTTTATAGCTTACGTTTTGCCATACAGTTGGAACTGCCGGAAAAACTTTGATTTTGTTGCCCCAACTCTGCAACAACATATCGTGGATGGATTGAGCTGCGGACAGAGGCGTTTCGATGACAGGACCAGCTTCTTTATAAAAAGTATTGGGCTGCAGCAAACCTTTTTCCCAAAGACCGTTTAGATATTTCAGTGCCTCATCACCATTTCCCAGCGATGCAGCAATGGACGCAGCGCCAGTATAAGAATATCCGGCCAATGCCGATTTTTTACTTTGCCAGTGCTTCAATGATTTTTCTATTAGTTCTCTACCTCCAATTTGGTCAATATTAATATCATACAAAGGATAAATCATCAATAAATGCGAGTAATGACGATGTGAAATGTTTAACGGCAAGTCTTTCCCTACCAAAAATCCAGTAGAATCAGTTGGATAATCCGTTAGATTTTGAACGATTTGATTCCATTTTTCATAGATCGGGTCGTTAATTTTAAAAGTCTTATCAATCTCTATCAATGTTTTGCATCCCCATTTCAACAAGGACAAATCGAAATTCATATCTTCGGCAGTGAAAGGATATTCGGGTGAATAGGTTGCCGGCAAATGCCATTTCCCCTTATTATCTTGTTTCAAAAAATGAAGATAATAGTTGATACTTCCTTTTAAAAGTGGAAATAAAGTGTCGAGAAGCATTTTCTTGTCCATGGAATGACGATAATACAAATAAAGATCATGGCAAGCCCATGTCAAACAGCCCATTTCAGGCGCACTTTCTTTTGGT
>JBBRTR010000201.1:0-4338 GCA_038244215.1 Bacteroidales bacterium | reverse complement strand
TTGGCGGCATCATTCTGAAAAACCAGTTTGGCACACTGACTCACACTGCTTATTTTTTCCCAAACCGCATTTAACGCAACAATACGCTGAGAGGCAGCCAGCGAACGCTCTTTTTTTGCTTTTTGTTGGGCGACATTCTGAACGGTGATGCTTCCGGCCAGTGTGTCTAATAAATCAATTTCCGACTGTTTCATTCCTTTGGCCAATAAAGGCGCTTTGTATTCGGGCTTCGAAACCTGGTTATAGACAGTGCGCAACAAAACCGGAAGTTTGAGCTGGCTGTCGCGAACCGAATTGTATTGAGGTTGGCCAAGCAGGCGCAAAATCGCTGCGTCGTCGGGGAAAGCGAGTTGCGTGTAAAGTATCACCGTTTGGTAGAGGTTCCGCCCCTGGTCCATCACCGTTTCCAACAATGCGGTTTGTTTTGTTTGTTCGGCCACGCTGGCGTAGTCGGGCTCTAAGCTTCGGGCCGTTTCCGCAGCATTGGCCCATTGGCCTGCAAACGGATCCTGCAGATGAGTGAATCGTTCAATAAACAGGCTTTTATTATCCTGAAATGAACCTAACATGACGTCTGATTGCTCCAATGCTTCTTCATCTGTTTTATTGAAGATGCGTTTTACTTCTTCCGGGTGTTTCATTTTTTTAATGATTTAAAGGGTTAGAAAAAAAAAGGTAACGATTAAACTGTCAGATTTTTGATGATTAAATATAAAGAATAAAAAATTAATTACGAGATTTTTAAACTTTTTTTATTGTTATTTCTGAATAAATAGTTCATTATTTTTTCCTGATTAATCTATCTGTTTTTTTGATTGTAAAATAGAATGAAGAATCCTTTAATACAAGACCATCCTTTGGCATTTAGAAGCAATTTGGCACCATTACGAAGCAATTTCTGAGACTCAGAAAATGCTTCGTAAGCTCAAACCAATGCTTCGTAACGTCAAACCGAAGCTTCGTAATGCCGGGCCGAAGCTGCGTAAGGTCAAACCAAACCAGCGTAACCTCAAACCGAACCATCGTAAAGGCGAGCCAAGCCATCGTAACGGCAAACGATTGCTGCGGAAGGGTGGAAAAAAACAGCGGAGTGGCGGAGAGAGGTAGTGGCGGGCTGGAAGATGTTGAATTGAATTGGAAAGTTTAACACATGGACACGTGGCCACGGAGATTATCGCATGGTCACAACATGTTGACCGTACATGGTTTTGGATTGATAATGGAAAAGCCTTGATTAATTGTTGCGCGCTGTACGGCCACGATACATCGTGGCCTCGGAACACTGTGGCCTCCGATACATCCGGGCCTTGAAGGAATTGTTTGTTTTTTTTTGCGTGGTTCTCGCGATCACGATGTATCGTGACCGTACGTGGTTTTCGGTTCGATTATGGAAAAGCCTTGATTAATTATTGCGCGCTGTATGGCCACGATACATTGTGGCTTAAGGAACCTTGGTAAAAAGGCTATTTTACCACTGTTTGTTACCATATTTTGCCCACCATTTTTCCGGATTTTGTTCGATATATTTTTCAGCTGCCATCAAAGCATCTTTATCTATTATTATCCGGTCATAAAACCGATCGTGCCAATCGAACAAGCCACCAAATCTATTATTATTGGCCCATCTGGTTACCGAAGCTTTATATTGCCCCATTATTACTGCCAATGATCCTTTTTCCAAGGGGCCAAATTGGTTAGAAATGGCATTTGAAGAATGATCAACAATAAACGGTAATTTAATATTTGCGTTTTGAATAGGTTCGTCGGGTTCAGTCTGAGGTCCAATGTGAATAATTCCATGAATATGGTTTGGCATCACAATTAATTTACCCAATAAAACATGCGGGAAATGAATGGGAATTGATTGCCATTGATTTTTCGCTACCTGCCCCAACGGATTTAGCTCAATTTCAGTTTCGGATTTAGCTTTTCCAAATAGGCATTGTCCTAATCGAATATCAATTGTTATAAAATACGAACAAGGCTGACCGTAATCGTGGTAAGGATTTCGAATATTCCGGCGTTTTGGAAGATAACTCATACCTGTAAAATGTTAACTTATTTGATAAAATACCGATTGTATATTACCTTAACTCCGCAAAATAAATTTTATAATAATCGGGAAGCCCTGTAAAATCAAGCCTTACAAAGCTTGCCCGATTGATTATTTTTCACTTATTTAGGTGAAAAACATCGTCGCGGATGAAAATTACATATTCTTCGGAAAATATCAACTCTTTTGGCGGAATAAATTTCGCTGATCATATTGTCGGAAATGCCTCGGTTTATAAAACCATCGACAAAACCCTTGGCGGGCGCGGAGTAAAAGCTGGATATTCTTACAGTGACTTGATCCGGTCGTACCTGTTAATGGTGCTTTGCGGTGGCGAATGTGCCGAAGACATTACCGAACACCTTCGTTCGGAACTGTCTCATGTCAAAGGGTTTGAAGTGTGTTCGGCTGATACTTTGCTCCGGATGCAGAAAGAGCTGGCCACAAAAAAAGAAACAACCGTTTCGAAAACAGGTATTGAACATGATTTCAATATCAATATGGAAATGAATAAACTGATGGTCAAACTGGCGGTTCAGACAGGTCAGTTGTCACCTAAAAATGAGGATTATATTTTCGATTACGACAACCAGTTTATTCCCACCGACAAGTACGACTCGAAACGGAGCTACAAACATGCCGACGGTTATTTTCCCGGAATAGCTTCAATCGGTAACTTTCCCGTTTACATTGAAAACCGCAATGGCAACAGTAACGTGAAGTTTCAACAGAACGAAACTCTGGAAAGAGCATATAAGGTTTTGAGCGAATACCAGATCAAAGTAAAACACAGCCGGATGGATTGCGGTTCGTTTGACCAAAGCGTTGTCCCGGTGGTTGAAGCCAACAGTACCTATTTCTACATCAGGGCACAACGGTGTGCCAGTCTTTATGATATGGTAAAGAATATAACTTATTGGAAAACAGAAACAATTGGGTTCAAAGACTATCAGGTGACATCCATTGAATATGCGCCATTCGGTTGGGACAAAACCTACCGTTACGTGATAACCAGAGAAAAGAAAGCAGACAAACAAGGCGACCTGTTCACCGGTGACGATTTCACCTACAGGGCAATAATGACAAACAACCGTGAAATGACCGATCTCGAAGTAGTTGAATTCTATAATGACAGGGGCGAGGGCGAACGGTTGTTTGACGAGATGAACAATGATTTCCTTTGGAAAAAAATGCCATTCTCTTTTCTTCATGAAAACACCGTGTTCCTTGTCATGATGGCAATCTGCCGGAACCTTTACCACTTTCTGACCGATTTCATCAGTAAAAAATTGGATTTTATTAAGCCAACCTTCCGATTGAAGAAATTTATTTTCCGTTTCATGGTTGTCCCCTCCAAATGGATAAAACAGGGGCGACAACAAATCCTAAAGCTGTTTTCGGCAAAAAAATACCACCTGTTATTGGGGTAATGACTAAAATATTTTCAAGCCGATGGGATAAGTATGTTTGTCAGTAAAATACAACTACCTGATATTCAAGATAAATATAAATCGCAGAATATCTTGTCTCACTTTTTAGGGAGAAGAACTGTGGATAAATGCATATTTGTAAAAGCCGCCCCAAATAGGATCGCAAAGAACAAAAGGTACAGCCTAAAATCAGAAATTATGGTGAAAAAATCAAGTTTTAAAGCGACTAAACCTAAAAAAGACTATTTTTCAAAACCAAATTTTTAAACTGCGGATTTAAGGCTTTATTACAACTGCCAGTTTTTATACTTCCGAATACTTGTTTCTGCCGGCTTCGGAACCCAATGGCAAATTCAGAATTTTTATCCCACGTGTCAAAGATGTTACTTATAACGTAACTCACCATAAAGACAAATTCTTTATTCAGTATAAAGACAAAGAAAACCTCAATTCAATGGTTTACGAAGCGCCGTTGAAGGGTTACGAAGACCGCAGTACATGGAAAGTGGTAATTCCTCACGACAAAGATGCAAAGATCGAAGGCATTGATGTTTTTAAGGATTTTCTCGCCGCACAAATCCGGAAAAACGGGCTACG
Source organism: Bacteroidales bacterium (assembly GCA_038244215.1). Classification (GTDB taxonomy): domain Bacteria; phylum Bacteroidota; class Bacteroidia; order Bacteroidales; family Paludibacteraceae; genus Paludibacter. The sequence continues at coordinate 258 of JBBRTR010000201.1, read as the reverse complement.
GGAAATCAGGGTGATCAGCCTGAAAGATGGCAAACAAAAATCCATTAATTTTCCAGAACCGGTTTATACAGCTTACATGGGCGGCACTCCTGAATATACAGCAACCAGTTTGCGTTATGGATATACTTCGTTAAACCGACCTTCCAGTGTTTACGACTATGATATGACATCAGGAAAAAGCATTTTGCTGAAACAACAGGAAATCCCCGGTGGGTTTAATCCGGACGACTATACTGTTGAACGGGTATGGGCCAATGC
>JBBRTR010000200.1:0-4340 GCA_038244215.1 Bacteroidales bacterium | reverse complement strand
TCGACAAATTTTGCCAGTTTTTGTTCCAGTTCTTTGTGAAATTTTGTTTCTCCCGACATCATGCGGGCACCCATTGGATAAGCCATTCCGTATTTCTCAGCAGCTTCCGCATCGGCTTTGCGCACTTCGGGATGATTCGCCAAGCCCAGATAGTTATTTAGACTCCAGTTGAGAATGGATTTTCCGTTAAACATCATATGCGGAGCAATTTCGCCTTCGAGTTCAGGAAACATAAAATAACCATCCCCTTTTTGCTGATATTGGGCTAATGGTCCTTTTGCTGATTTCAGTCTGTCAAAAATATCAACCATAGAATTCTTTGTTTTTTTAAATTTGTATTAGATTTTAATTGCCACAAAACTAATCAATTCGTTTGGAAAAATGCTATAATTAATTAAAAAGAATACATTTTTTACTTTTCAGAAAATAAAGAATACCAAAAAGTGAATGACTTTCGTGATTCTTTATCACAATTGCCAAGTAAACTTTTTTATGTTTTTCAAAAGTTAGATTTCTCTCCCTTCTCAAGTAAATCATCGCCATCCCTCCTACCTGTGTCGTTCATCCTCAAACCGGTTCGTTTGGGCAGTTGCAAAGCAATGAACTTTTTTCGTCTATTTTAGTCAAAACTTCAGGAATCAAAAAAATTAATCACATTGGGCATATTCAACAAATAAATGTACCTTTGTAAATCATAAAAGAAACAGTACAACTCAATTATTGAAACATAAAAAAGATTATGGAAAACCAGGAAAACCAACTCAGCATTGAACTATCGCCGGAAATAGCCGAAGGAATTTATTCCAATCTGGCCATTATTTCGCATTCTTCATCCGAATTTGTGATTGACTTCGTGCGAATCATGCCGGGCACTCCCAAAGCCAACGTGAAATCACGCATCGTTCTTACACCCGAACATGCCAAACGTCTGCTTTTCGCGCTACAGGAAAATATTAGTAAATATGAATCTCAGAACGGCAAAATAAAAATCCCTGATAATGGATTTATACCTCCCGTACCCATGGCTTTCGGCGGTGGTGAAGCATAATCTTATAGTAAACGAGTAAACAAGTAAACGAGCTGACAACCTGCTGTTGTTAGATGAATGCGTTTATTTTATAACATAACAACTCCCCGGTACATTCTAATAATGTAGCGGGGAGTTTCATATTTAAATTGTAGCAAGCTTATTTCATTTATTCTTCTTCTATTTCGACTGATTGGGTTTGTTGATCTGATGTCCCATACCGATTCCGTCTCCCCGCGTTCCATTCCGCACGTGAACAACATTCAGACTTAATGTATGCACAGCTTTGTCATGCATGTTCCTATCGTTTCCGGCTTTCATTTGAGTACGGAAATTCTTGTTGCCGTTCATCCCAAGGCCATTCATGGCACTTTTACCCAGCTTCGTTATTTTTTTTAGTAATGACATAATGTAAATTTAAAAGTGTTAGACATTATAATTAAAAATCTCTTATTCTATCAACAACGATCCGTTTGAATAAGTTGATAAAAAAACTATTTTAAACCTTTGCCAAAAAAATAACAGACCGATTCTCGCGAACCAGTCTGCCTAATGTTTACTTTTAAATCTAATTGAATGACAAATCAACTATTTTATTTGCAAATATAGTAAATATTTCAATTCGGCATCATCTTTTTCGATATTAATTTATTTTCAAAGATAAAATGTTTTACTTAATTTGCAAGTTATTGTCCTCTATTATTTTTAAGCTTATCCAATTGAAATTGGCAAAACCTGATATATCATGTTCAGAGACTTAGAAGGATAAAATAGAAATTCCCCGATATGCTTGTGCCTATCGGGGAATTGTCTATTATTTTATTCTGAATGAAATTATTTCAGGAGTAATTTACCCATTCCCACTGGTTTATCCTGAGTAATAATTTTATAAATATAGAGTCCATTTGGTAGTCCGGTTCTATTTATCTCAAATTCATTGCTATTCACTTGTGTGCTTTTTAAGGTTGCTCCAGATAAATCGTAAATAACAAATTCAGCACCTTTAAGTTGAATCTGAGTATCCAGTTTCACCATCGCGTTATCATGCATTGGATTTGGATAAACGGTCAGATGGTTATCATTCTTGATTTTGTCAAAACCATTTACCAGCTCAGACAAATCTCTGCTCCACATACCGTGTCCTAAAGTTCCCAGAAAAACTTTATTGTTTTTTACAGCTACGCTATACACGCTCACAAAAGGTAAGTTCTCGGAGATATTTGTCCATGCAAAACCATTATTTGTACTCATATAGATTCCGCCTCCATCTACGCCATAATTGGATTGTTCAATGCCGGTGGCCATAAACAATAGATTCCCGGCACTATACATAGATAAAACAGGCTCTAGTGGGGCATCAAAAGCTGGATAAGTCCAGTTTTCGGCGTTATCTACAGACATATTAAAATAACCAAGACTAGTTGAGTTTGCTATTGCAAATAATGAACTTCCCGAAGTATGTAATTTATTTACGACCATATTATTCGACAGATATTTGTTTTTTGTAGTCCAGGTCACGCCGCCATCACTCGATTTATATACACCGCCACCTGAAGTTACATACAAACCAGGAGAAATATATAAATCTGTTCCTATCGAGGCCATCACGTTAGTAGTGCCAAAAACAGAAGGTAGATTATGTGTTATTTTATTGAAATTAGTGCCATTATCCACCGAGCTATACAAATTGGTACCAAACAAATCTAGGGTGGTAATATAAAGTTTGTCTAAAGCAAAAACCATAGACACAACGTTCTGAGTCATATCGCCAAGCACTTGCCAATTATCACCATTATCTGTAGAACGATACAAAAGACTGCTATTAGTAAGTATATTAAGATTATGTCCGATAATAAAAATATCATTGTTGTGGGTAAGTATGTTTTGTACAAAAATGCTATCATTCAATTTTGTATTTGCCCAGGTTGTACCACCATCAATTGATTTAGATAATGTGCCAATTGACCAGACAGCTTGTCCACCCGAAGAACTTACAATGCTTGGTTTGAGATTGGCATAAAGAGCATTCGTGCTTGTTGCAATAAGAGTAACTGTCTGACTTTTAATATTCTTTGTTTTATTTATCCAACTAACTCCATTATCACTCGAAGAAAATAAACCTTTACTACTAAGTGCATATAAATCTCCATTCACCACTCTTAATCCAAATATCGTACACAGTGCCAAATCTCCTTGTGCTGAGTTCCATATTTTACCGTCCGTAGAAGATATAATCGTATTCAATTTCGTATTAGAGTTATTTAATAAGGCATATATTTTACCATTAAAATCAGTTAAACTGGTCAAACTTGAATTTGCCGGTAGATTAAGATTCGTTGTTACTAATGTAAATGGACTGTAGAATGTACTGTTGGCAGGTATCGAGTAAAGACCCATAACTCCATTAATACTACCAAATGCATACATGGTTGTAGAAGTAATTGTAATTCCAGACAGTACAATTCCGGCAGTCATTGCTGTCCATTTTAGCCCATCATTTGTTGAATACCAGATTAGGTTATTTATCGGTACATAAACAGTTCCTGATTTATAAATCATTAATTTTGGATTTGGAGAACCTTTTAGTGGAACAATCGTCCAGCTTGTTCCATTATTTGTAGAGCGATATACGGAACTATTTGCTGCATTCGCACCTAATATTGAAGTACCTGTATTAATATTTAAAGGTAAACCTCCGTTGTAAGCTTGGGTACTTACATTAGTCCATGTAATTCCATCGGGCGAATTGTATGTCCCCATTGCATTAGTGAGTATAAATGTCTGATTACCATAAATAATAGAGCCAATATTGAGTAATGATAAACCATCGTTGGAAGGAATCCAATTGACTCCTTTATCAGTGGATCGGTAAAGACCATCATCGGTTGAACAAATTATAGTTGTTCCATTCGTTGCCATGTCGTATACGGCACCACCATCTGGTCCTGTTTTTACCCATATTGCGGAACTTGAAAGATAGAAACAACTTAAGAATAGCATAACGGCTATTTTTCTTTGGATAAAGTATTCTTTTCTCATAATGTAATATTTTAAAAAATTTAGTATTGGAGGATAATTTCTAATTTGTTGGAAAAAGTTTTCAATTAAAACTGTGTAATATAAAATTACGAGTAACATTAATTTAGATTGTAATCATTACTATGAATGTATACTAAGTCATTGTAACGAAATAATGTGTACATTTGCATAAAAATATCTTATGCAAAATGAAAATTCATTACGGGAGAAGTATTCCATGCTTTTACCTCATTTAAACGAAAAAGAAAAGCGATTAGTTTTGTCATCTGATGCT